>NZ_QETL01000044.1:0-30163 GCF_003105135.1 Stenotrophomonas sp. SPM
GCAGGACCGCAGGCGCCATGGATGGCGCCTACGAGCCCCCAGGGATGGGTTTACGGCGTGTCCTGACCACCCACACCGCCCCGCCATCCCACGGAATGCCGCTCTTGATCTTGCTTCGGCTTCGGCAGGTGCAGGGCGCAGCCCTGCAATACCCCCCCTTTACCTCAACTGGCTGTCCTTGCTGCCGCGCCGGTTGTAGCCGGCATGCGCCTGCTCATCGTCGTCCAGCGCCTGCTGGCAGGCCACGCACAGCCGTACGCCGGGTACGGCCTCGCGCCGCGCCAACGGAATCGGCGCGTCGCATTCCTCGCAGTGCTCCAGACCCGGGCCCTGCCGCAGCTGGCGCCGCGCGCGGGCGATCGCATCGTCGACGGTGGCGTCGATCTGGTCCTGGACCGCGCCGTCTCCCGCCCATCCGGTAGCCATGGCCATCCTCCGCAGGTGTGTCGCCTGATATGGGGACGATACACCCCGCCGCAAACGGCAGCGCCGGGCAGGGCCCGGCCGTCGCCGCGGCCGGTTCAGCCGCGCCTTACCAGACGAGGTCATCCGGCACCTGGAACTGGGCGTAGTACGCGTCGTCCTCGGCGTTGCCGGTGGAGATTTCGGCGGTCGAGCCCGGCTGGCCGTGGTCGACAATGATTGCTTCCGGGGCGCGCTCGCGCACCTTCTCGGCGGCCGCACGTGGCAGCAGCGCGTAACCCTCGCCCTGGGCGACGATCACCAGCACGCCCACCGACAGCGCCTTGCGCAGCTTGGGGTCGATCAGCAGGGTGCGGATCGCCGCGCCGTCGCTGAAGCGGTATTCGTCATCGCCCTTGTGGGGCACGGCATGGGCGGTGATGATCTGCTTCGCCTGCGCCTTCTGTTCAGCCAGCTTGGCCTGCGCATTGCGCTCGGCGGCCAGCGCACGGTCGCGCTCCACCTTCTCGGCGCGGGCGCGTTCAGCTTCGCGCTGGACCTCGGCCGAAGTCGATTCCGCCTTGCCCTGGCGGGCCTTGGCCTGCGCGCTCGCGGCGGCGCTGGCCTGCGACTTCTTGGCCAGGCCGGCCTTGAGCAATTGTTCCTGCAGCGCGTTGGGCTTTGCCATGGTCGTTGCGTACCGCGTGTAATCTTGGATGCCCCATTCTACCGACGCCCCGCCGCCCCTGCATGGCTGTCCTGAAGTACCTCACCGGCTATCCCGAACCCCTGGTCGCCCAGGTCAGCGAACTGCTGGCCCAGGGCAAGCTCGGCCCCTGGCTGAAGCAGCGCTACCCCGATCCGCACGAGGTACGCAGCGACCGCCAGCTGTACGACTACACGCAGGACCTGAAGGACCGTTACCTGCGGAAATCGGTCCCGCTCAACAAGGTCTGCTACGACAACACGCTGGAAGTCATCAAGCACGCGCTGGGCACCCACACCGCCATTTCCCGCGTGCACGGTGGTCGCCTCAAGGCCAGCCGCGAGATCCGCATCGCCACCGTGTTCCGCCAGGCGCCGGCCGCCTTTCTGCGCATGATCGTGGTGCATGAACTGGCCCACCTGAAGGAGGCCGACCACAACAAGGCCTTCTACCAGCTGTGCCAGCACATGGAGCCGGACTACCTGCAGCTGGAGTTCGATACCCGCCTGTACCTGACCGAGCTGGCCAACCGCGGCCAGCGCTGACCGCCCGCAGCAGCTACACTGCGCGCCCCCTGACCGACCTGCCCGCCATGGAACCGACCCGCCTCGACAAACACCTGGCCGCCCTGCTCGGCATCCCGCGCGGCGAAGCGCGCCGTTACATCGAAGGCGGCTGGGTCACGGTCAATGGCGAGGTGGTTGAACAGCCACAGCGCCCGGTCGATGACAGCGCGGTGGTCGTGATGGCCGAACAGGCCGAAGACACCAAGGCCGAACGGGTCACCATGCTGCTGCACAAACCCGCCGGCGTCGCCGCCGAGTCGCTGTGCGCAATGGTGAGCAGCGCTACCCGCAGCGAGCTCGATGCCAGCGACATCCGTCCGCTGCAGCGTCATTTCCATGGGCTGCAGCTGGCGGCATCGCTGCCGGCGGCCGACAGCGGCCTGGTCGTGGTCAGCCAGGACCCGGCCACCCTCGCCCATCTGCAGCGCAACCTGGGCCGCACCGAACAGGAATACCTGGTGGAAGTGGCCGAGGGCGGGCCCGATCGTGGGCCGTGGCTGATGGCGCGGCTGCAGCACGAATCCGGTGGCGCCAAGGTCAGCTGGCAGAACGAGCAGCGCCTGCGCTTCGCCGGCAAGGGGCTGACCGCCAAGGGCCTGCGCACGGCGGTGGGCAACGCCGGGCTGCAGGTGGCTGCGGTTCGCCGCCTGCGCATCGGCCGCGTGGCGTTGGGGCCGCTGCCGCCGGCGCAGTGGCGCTATCTGGGCAGCGACGAGCGGTTCTGAGCCTGCGCTGGTGGCATCCACGCATGGCGTGGATCTACCATCGATGTCATGAGCCCGTCCCTGCCGCCCTGGCGACGCGTGCTGCGCGTCGTTGCGATCATCATCGCCGCCCTGCTGTTGCTGGTGCTGTCCGGCCTGCTGCTGGCCGACCACCTGACGCCACAGGCACACGGGCCGGTCTCGCACGTGCTGCCGCTGCAGCCGGCACAGACCGCCATGGACCGCCAGCTGCTGCCCGAGCTGGAAGCCCACCCCGGCCAATCCGGCGTGGCCTTCCTCAGCGATGGCATGGACGCGTTCGCGGCACGCGCGAAGATCACCGAACAGGCCGGGCGCAGCCTGGACCTGCAGTACTACATCTGGCAAGACGACCTGGTCGGCCACCTGATGGCCAAGGCCCTGTATGACGCCGCAGAACGTGGCGTGCGCGTGCGCGTCCTGCTTGACGACATGAACGCCAAGGACAAGGACGCGCTGATGATGGCGCTCGACGCGCACCCCAACATCGAGATCCGCCTGTACAACCCGTTCCGCAACCGCAGCGGCATCGCGCGCACGCTGGAAATGATCCAGCGCGCTTTCAGCGTCAACCACCGCATGCACAACAAGAACTGGATCGCCGACGGCCGCGTGGCCATCGTCGGTGGCCGCAACATCGGCGAGGAATATTTCAGCGCGCGCAACGACGTGAATTTCCAGGATCTGGACCTGGTGGTGGCCGGGCCGGCGGTGCAACAGGCCAACCGCATCTTCGACGACTACTGGAACAGCGGCACCGCCATTCCCATCGCCGCGCTGGCCACCTACACCGATGCCCAGCTGCGCGCACTGGTGCGCCAGTCCGATCTGGATGCGCTGCACGCCAAGGCACGGCCCTACCTGCAGCGGGTCGCCGATTCGCGTGCGCAGCGCCAGCCTGGCCCGGACCCGCTGCACTGGAGCGCCAACGTTCGCATCCTTTCCGACCCGCCGATGAAGCACCGCAACGATGCGCGTGATGACTGGCTGGTCAGTGCGCTGGTCGAGGAGCTGCAGTCCACCCGCCATACCGCGCTGCTGGTGTCCCCCTACTTCGTACCCGGCGCGGATGGCCTGCAGGGCCTGTCGGCGATGTCCGCGCGCGGCGCCCAGGTCGGCGTGGTGACCAATTCGCTGGCCGCCACCGACGTGGCGGCCGTGCACGGCGGCTACATGGGCTACCGGGTGCCGCTGCTGAAGGCCGGCGTGCAGCTGTACGAACTGAAGGCACGCGGTGAGCCTGGCGAATCCAGCCTGTTCGGCAGCAGCGGCGCCAGCCTGCACACCAAGGCCTTCGTCATCGACGACCGCCGCGGCTTCGTCGGCTCGTTCAACCTCGACCCACGCTCGGCCTACCTCAACACCGAAATGGGCGTGCTGTTCGACGACCCGGTGCTGGGGGCGCGGCTGCGCGAGGAATACCTGCGCCTGGCCGACCCGCTGCACAGCTGGTGGCTGGCGCTGGCCCCCGACGATGACCTGCGCTGGCTGGAACGGCAGCCTCCGCCGCATTGGGTGGGCCGCGAGCCCGGCAGCACGCTGCGTTCGCGTGCGACCGCCCGCATCATCAGCTGGCTGCCGGTGGAGTCGCAGCTGTAGCGCTTACCCGCCGCCCTCGCCGCAGGCGTCGTGCATGGCTTCGTCGAGGGTTTCCACGTTGCGCCCGTGCAGGCGCCGCCAGATCCAGCGCAGGGCGTGCGGCGGCGCTGCGGGCAGCTGCTCCAGCAATGCCAGCATGCGCGCCTGCGTGCCGTGACCGTGGCGACACAGCAGGCTGGCGGCGGCGGCCGCACTGCCTAGGCGCAGGCTGTCGGCCAGCGTGCCCTCGGCATCGGCGGCCAGCGCCTGGTGCACCGGTTCGGGCAGGTCCCAGGCCGCCGCCACGCGCTGGGCCAGCGGCAGCGACCAGCGCTGCAGCAGGTCCAGGGCCAACGCCGGCGCCACCGTCTCGTTGCGTGCCTGTGCTTCCTGCAGCAGCTGGCGCATCACCAGCGCCGCGCCCAGCCCCTGCACCAGGCCCAGCCACTGCGCGGCGAAGGCATCGCCGAAGGTGACCGTGCGCGCATGGTCCGCCGCCGCGCGCGAGGCCAGCAGCGCGTGCTCCCAGATGATCGCGCTGAACTGCGGGAACACCTCGCACTGCACCTGCATGACCGGCTGCACCAGCACGGCACTGATGATCTGCCGCACGCCTTCGGTGCCGACCAGGGTCACCGCCCGCTGCAGGCTGTCCACCGGCCGCTCGTGCACCTTGTAGGCCGGGCTGTTGGCGATGCGCAGCAGGTTGCCGGTGAGCACCGGGTCCTGGCCGATGATCGCGGCCATCACCCGTGCCGAGGCCACCTCGTCATTGACGGTCTGGATCAGCTGCGGCAGCAGCTGCGGGCGCCGCGGAAGCTGCCGGGTCGCCCAGTCACGGTCCTGCAGCGCGCGGTCCACCGCGTCGGCCAGCGCGGACGGGCCGGGCGTGGCCGGCTCGCCTGCCAGATGCGGGTACAGCGCCAGGGCATGCAGGCCACGCTGCAGGTGCGCGGCGACCTCCGCCGTCGGCAGCGCCTCGCCCTGCAGGCTGGCTGCAGCGGCGGCCACGGCCTGCCGCGGTGCCGTCGCCAGGCGCACCGGGTCCGTGCCGGACAGCCGGGACACCCATCCCACCAGCGTTTGCCACCAGGCCGGCCTCATCCGGATCGGCCCTGTCGTTGCACTGCTGCTGCCACTGACTGCCCCTGCGCGTTCTTCACATCGGCCACCTGCCGTCGACGCTGCATCGGCCGCACTTTCATCTTCTTTAACCCGGATCGCTCGGATCTGCACGGCAGATGCCGGGGGAATGGACTAGAATGGCGCCGCGCGACCCGTCCCCCAGCCATGACGACGTCGCTTTTTTTGTTTTGGGACCCTACCGTTCATTGGCAGTTCGCTGCAGTTCGCCGCTGATCGCGCCATCGGAGACGCCATGCTATTCGAAACCCTCGCCACCACCGGCCACGAACAGGTTGTGTTCTGCCACAACCAGGATGCCGGCCTGAAGGCGATCATCGCCATCCACAACACCACCCTGGGCCCGGCCCTGGGCGGCGTGCGCATGCGCCCCTACGCCAGCACCGACGAGGCGCTGGCCGACGTGCTGCGGCTGAGCAGGACGATGACCTACAAGAATGCACTGGCCGGGCTCAATGTCGGTGGCGGCAAGGCGGTCATCATCGGTGACCCGAAGGTGGACAAGACCGAAGTGCTGTTCCGCGCCTTCGGCCGCTACGTCGATTCGCTGGGCGGCCGCTACATCACCGCCGAGGACGTCGGCACCGACGTCAACGACATGGAAAACATCTACCTGGAAAGCCAGTTCGTGACCGGCGTGCACCAGGTCCACGGCGGCTCCGGCGACCCGGCCCCGTTCACCGCCTATGGCGCGCTGCAGGCGCTGATGGCGTCGCTGCGCTTCAAGTTCGGCCACGAGGAAGTGGGCAAGACCAGCATCGCCGTACAGGGTCTGGGCCATATCGGCATGGAGCTGGTGAAGCTGCTGCGCGACCGCGGCGCCAAGCTGTACGTGACCGACCTGGACAGCAGCCTGGTCGATCGTGCGGTCAGCGATTTCGGTGCCGAGGCGGTCAAGCCGGACGAGATCCATGAGGTCAACGCCGATGTGTTCGCACCGTGCGCGCTGGAAAGCGCGATCAATGCCGACACCCTGCCGCGCATCAAGGCCAAGATCATCTGCGGCACCGCCAACAACCAGCTGTCCAGCCTGGAGATCGGCGATGAACTGCATGCGCGCGGCATCCTCTACGCGCCCGACTATGCGGTCAACGCCGGTGGCGTGATGAACGTGTCGCTGGAGATCGACGGCTACAACCGCGAACGCGCGATGCGCCTGATCCGCAGCATCTACCACAACCTCACGCGCATCTTCGAACTGTCCCAGCGCGAGAACATAGCGCCGCAGCGTGCGGCCGACCGCATCGCCGAAGCGCGCATCCTGTCCATCGGCAAGCTGAAGATGCCGCTGGGCCGCAGCACCCCGCGCCTGGGCAACCTGCGCGGCGGTTGATCCGCCCGACGCGCTACCCGGTAGTGCCGGCCGCTGGCCGGCACCTCCCGATCAGAAAGCGGCGCTGTAACGCAGCGCCACCTGGCGCAGATCCCCTCGCGGACCGAAGCGCTGGTCGTAGCCGAACGCCAGCCGCGTGTTGCGGCTCAACCACGATTCCACCGATACGCCGAACAGGCCGCCGGAACGCGTCGGCTGCAGGCCGGCCATCGGTGACCATGCGTCGACGCCGACGAAGCTGGCATCCACATCCAGGCCCTGGCTGGACAGCAGCTGCTGCCACTCGGCATAACCGCGCAGCGACCAGCCGCGCCACTCGCGCTCGGCGCGCACACCGGCCAGGGCCTGGCTGCGGCTGCTGATACCGCCCTGCGTGCGCAGGCCGAAGCCCAGCCCGCCCTGTTCGCTGAAGCGATCGTTGTCGACCCGCGCGTAGTCGGCGCCCACATAGGGGGTCAGCGCTGCATGCGCCGACCCGAAGCGGTAACCGGTCTCCACGCTGGCCGTGCTGAAGCTGCCGCCGTAGCGCGCATTGACGCCGTACTGGCCAGCTCCCAGCAGCAGCCGGCGATCGATCTGGCGGGTGAACTGGCCCGCCCCCACCTGGCCCAGCACGTAGGCACCTCCGCTGCTCCAGCCCGCGTACAGCTGCGCCTGCGACTGCCGGTCACGCCCGCGGTCGCCGCCCCAGCTGCTGTTGCTGTAGCTGCGCAGTTCGCCGAAGGCGAAGCCGAGCACGCCGTTGCCGCCCATCGCCACGTCCTGGCCCATCATCCAGCCCCGGGTGTCGGTGCCGCTGGCCGAGAAGCTGCCCTGGCCGGCGTCGCCCAGCGCGTTCTGCCAGGTGCCGCCCAGCTGCGAAGCGGCCTGGACCTGGCCAAAGCGGGCCGACAAGGCACGCCGGCCCAGGTCGATGCTGTCGAACGTGGCCGCCGCGGCCAGCGCATGCGCCTTGCCGGACAGGCTGTCCAGACTGGCCTGCAGGGCCTGGTTGCCCTCCACCCGCTGCAGCGCGGCCGCGCCATCGGCGAACGAGGCCGAACCGGCGCCGAGATCGAGGCGTTCGAATGCTGATTCCACCCGCAGCGCAGAGGCCAGCGCGGCGTTGGAGGCGCGCGCCACGCTGGCGGCCTGGGTGACGTTGATGCGGTCGGTGACCAGCACCACGTTGTCGCTGCCGTAGGTCAACGAACTCTGCAGCAGGGTGCCCTGCGGCAGGCTGTTGCTGACCGCGTCGAAGCGGCCGGTGACGCCCTGGCCGGCATGCAGCACGGTCTGGGTACGGCCATCGGCCGCCACGTAGCCGCTGACGATGCTGGCCACGTGCACGTCGCCTCCCTGCAGGGTGGCCGTGCCGGTGATCTCCAGCGGGTTGGAACCCAGCGAAATGCTCAGCCGCGCGCCGGCACGATGCAGGTAGTTGCCCTCGATGGTGGCGCTGGTGTTGGCATTGCGCAGGATGACGGTGGCGCCGTTGTCGACGTTGCTGCGGATCCGGCTGGTGCCGGTCATGAACTGCAGCGCGGCGCCCTCGGGCACGCTGGCCTGCGGCACCACCACCACGTTGGAGGTGATCGACGCGCCATCGCGCAACGCCAGCGTGCCCTGCTCGATGCGGGTTTCGCCGGTGTAGGTATTGGTGCCCGACAGCCCCAGTGCGCCGACGCCCTGCTTGACCAGGCCACCGCTGCCGCTGATGTCGTTGCTCCAGACCGAATCCAGGCCCGTCTGCGAGACGTTGACCACGGCATTGCCCCAGTCGAACTTCGCCGGCCCGTTGATGGCCTTGGCGATGTTCAGCAGGCCGTAGCCGAAGGTGCTGTCCACGCCGGGCGCGCCGAGATCGGTGGCGGTGCCGAGCAGGGTCTGCCGCACCAGGTCGTTGCTGAAGTACGGGTATTTCTGCCAGACCACGGCCGCCGCACCGGACACCAGCGGCGCGGCGAACGAGGTGCCGTAGTTCCACAGCAGGGTGGAGCCGGACGGGTAATTCGGATTGACGAAGATCGCCGCGCCGGGCGCCGCCAGGCAGTAGCTGGCCGCCACACCGCAGGCATTGGCATAGCCAGCCAGCTTGCTGGGGTCGGTGGAATCGACTGCGGTGACCGCCAGCCAGCCACGTTCCAGGTCGGCGGCCGGGCGCGAATTGTTCGGGCCGGCCTGGCTGGGCAGCGCCGCCATGTCCGAAGGGTTGGCCTTGGATTCATTGCCGGTGGCGAACACCACCAGGCCGTTGTTGCCGATGATGAAGGGGCGGTACTCGGCCGCGATCGGGGCGGTGGCCGCGGCGTTGGTCCAGTAGAGCCCGCCCCATGAGTTGTTCATGATCTTCACGCCCTGGTTGATCAGGTCCTGGTGGACCCCCGCCAGGCCAAGCGCGCCATCGACCTCGTTGCCGTTGCCCGACCCGTCGTCGGCGGGACGCGTGTCGGAAATGATCCGCGCCGAGACGATCTGCGCGTTCGGCGCGATGCCTCCCGGCCACGACCCGAAGGCCTTGCCCGCCGCCAGTTCGGCCACCGCCGTACCATGACCGACCACGTCATCGTTGTTGAGGTTGTTGCTGCGCGGATCCACGTAGCTGTAGTTGGCCAGCACCCGCCCGGCCAGAGTGGGATGGTTGCGCTGCACGCCCGAATCGACGATGCCGATGCGCACGCCGCTGCCATCCAGCCCCGCGCTGCGCGCTGCGTCGGCCTTGGTGATGGACAGGTGCGCGTTGATCGCCGGTTCGGCCGGCTGGGTCGGCGTGGTCGGAGTAGTCGGGGGAGGCGTGGTGGGCGGCGGCGTGGTCGGTGGGGGATCGATGCGCACGTTGCCGCCGCCTCCGCCGCCACATGCCGTCAATGCAACCACCAGTGCCGATCCCAGGACCGACCGTGCCATCGTCTTGCGTTCCATCGATTCCTTCCCATGAACGTTGGCCTGCCAAGCTCCCTGCAGGCATCAAGGGCTGCCCGGCGGCAGCCATCGCCGACCCTCTATACTTGGGCCGACCCCCACGCAGTCTGCCGGGAAACAGCGCTGCATCCAACAGCCGCCGTCTCCTTTCCGAACATTGCTCACGCATCAACGAGATTGCCATGTCCAACATCGTCATCGCCGCCGCCAAGCGCACCGCCATCGGCTCCTTCCTCGGCCAGTTCAACGGCGTGCCCACCCCGACCCTCGGCGCGGCCGCCATCGCCGCTGCCCTTGAACAGTCCGGGGTTCCGGCCAGCGACGTCTCCGAGGTCCTGATGGGCTGCGTGCTGCCGGCCAACCTCGGCCAGGCGCCGGCCCGCCAGGCCGCCATCGCCGCAGGCATCCCGCTGTCGGCCGGTGCCACCACGCTGAACAAGGTGTGCGGCTCGGGCATGAAGACCATCATGCTCGGCCATGACCTGATCAAGGCCGGTTCGGCCACGGTCGTGGTCGCCGGCGGCATGGAATCGATGTCCAACGCCCCGCACATGCTGCCCAATTCGCGCACCGGCAACCGCTTCGGCAACTTCCAGGCGGTGGACCACATGGCCCACGATGGCCTGGTCAACGCCTACGACGGCAAGGCCATGGGTGAGTTCGCCGAATGCGCGGTTGACAAGTACCAGTTCACCCGCGAGGAGCAGGACGCCTACGCCATCGAATCGGTGCGCCGTGCGCAGGCCGCGCAGGCCAATGGCGCATTTGCCGACGAGATCGTCGCGGTGAAGGTCGCCACCCGCAAGGGTGAGGTCGAGTTCGCCACCGACGAGCAGCCGGGCCGTTCGGACATCGCCAAGATCCCGACCCTGCGCCCCGCATTCAAGAAGGACGGCAGCGTCACCGCCGCCAGCTCGTCCAGCATTTCCGACGGCGCCGCTGCGGTGGTCCTGCTGACCGAGGAAGATGCCACTGCGCGCGGCATCACCCCGCTGGCGCGCATCGTCGGCCATGCCACCCATTCGCAGGAACCGGAGTGGTTCACCACCGCCCCGATCGGCGCGATCCACAGCCTGCTGCAGAAGACGGGCTGGACCCTGGACCAGGTGGACCTGTTCGAGATCAACGAAGCCTTCGCCGTCGTCGCCATGGCGCCGATGCGTGAACTGGGCATCCCGCATGCGAAGATCAACGTGAATGGCGGTGCCTGCGCACTGGGCCATCCGATCGGTGCGTCCGGTGCGCGTCTGGTGGTAACCCTGGTCAACGCCTTGCGCACGCACGGCGGCAAGCGCGGCATTGCCACGCTGTGCATCGGTGGTGGCGAAGCAACGGCCATCGCCATCGAATTGATCTAAAAGGGATTAACGCTGATTTCGCAAAAATGAATGCGGGATCGCTTGACAGCCAAACGTGGCTTGTCATCATGTTGTCGGCGCGCAGTTGCGCGTTGCCTAATTCAACGACGAGGATTCACACAATGAGCATCAACAAGCTGCTGGTCGCTATGTCCCTGGCCCTGGCCCTGGCCGCCTGCTCGAAGCAGGAAGCTGCCCAGGACGCCGCTGCTTCGGCCAACGAAGCCGCCACCGAAGCCCAGGCTGCTGCCGACCAGGCCGCCGCTGCTGGCACCCAGACCGCCGACGCTGCCCAGCAGGCTGCTGACACCGCCGCCACCGCTGCCGACGCTGCGACCGACGCTGCTGCCCAGACCGGCGCTGCTGCTACCGACGCTGCTGCTGAGCAGGCCAAGGACGCTGCCAAGGCTGCCGAAGGCACCGCCGAGCAGGCCAAGGACGCTGCTGAAGAAGCCAAGAAGTAATCACTTCTTTCTTCACGCTGTTCTGGAAAAGCCGCTGGTTCGCCAGCGGCTTTTTCTTTGCCTGAAGGGTGCCATCACACCACCACCGGGCCTTCACGACGGCATGAATAGGCTGGCGTCCCCATCCATTG
The DNA here is from genome assembly GCF_003105135.1 of Stenotrophomonas sp. SPM. NCBI lineage: Bacteria > Pseudomonadati > Pseudomonadota > Gammaproteobacteria > Lysobacterales > Lysobacteraceae > Stenotrophomonas > Stenotrophomonas sp. SPM. Next base: position 11,326 of record NZ_QETL01000044.1, read on the forward strand.
CAGCACTGGAGACCGCCATGAAGATCCGTCCGCTGACCACCACCCTGCTGGCCGCCTCCCTGCTGCTGGCCCTGACTGCCTGCAAGGGTCCGGAGGCCGAACAGGCCAGGCAGGACGCTGCACAGGCCGCCGACAGCGCTGGCGCCGCCGCCCGCGAAGCCGTGGACAAGGCCGCCGCCGCCACGCGCGAAGCCGCCGACAAGACCGCCGAAGCCTCCGAGCACGCCGCCGCCGACACCCAGCAGGCGCTGGACAATGCCGCCGACGCGACCGCCAACGCCGCCGACCAGGCCAAGGCCGCCGCCACCGATGCCGCCGCCCACGCCAGCGACGCCACCGCGACCGCCGCGCAGAAAGTCGCCGACAAGGCTCGCGACGTCGCCGCCGACGCCAAGGCCAACGCCGCCAAGGAAGAAGCCAAGCACTGACCCACCGCTGCGCTCGCCGGGCATGGTCCGGCGCTACCGGGCGTTACCGCCAGCCGGGCATGGGCTCGGCTCTACAGGAAAAGCCGCGGCATTGCCGCGGCTTTTCTGCTTCTGCTCTTCCGTTGATTCCGTGGTGAACGCGCCCTGAAACCTTCCGGGGCCGCGCGGGTGTGTTGCGGAGGGATGTCCGCGGCAAGGATGCCGCGGCCAAGCCCCCAGGGTGAAGTGACCCCCAGGAGTTGGACACCTGATCCAACCCAGAGGGTTACATGAATAGATATGAGGTTCATTTCAAATTGCAGGTGGCCAAAGAGGCCTGCAAGACCTCCACATCGGTCAAGGCGGTTGCCCGCCGCCATGGCTTGGAGTTCTCCACGGTCAGGCGGTGGGCAGCGATCTATAGGCTGCATGGTCGGCAAGGGTTTGAGCGCAAACCCCGGTCCTATGACCTCCAGTTCAAGCTGGAGGTGCTTGAGAAGATGGGCCAAGAGGGCATGTCCGCGCGCGAGGCCACCACTTACTTCCAGATTGGCGATGCCGGCGCAGTGGGGCTGTGGCGGCGGCTGTATGCTGAGGGGGGCGTCCAAGCGTTGGCGCCACCACCATTACCGCCTCGAAAGCCGATGAAAAAGACCCGCTCGTCCAAGCCTGCCGAGGACATGAGCCGCGATGAGCTCCTCAAGGAAGTGGCCTATCTGCGTGCGGAGACCGCCTACCTAAAAAAGCTCGATGCCTTGATCCAGGAAGAGCAGGCGGCGCAGCGCGCAAAGCGCAAGCCGTCCAAGGATTGAGGCAGGCCCATGCGCTGCCGCTTTTGCTCGAAGCGGCCGAGCTGTCGCGCAGCACGTTCTATTACCAAGTGAACGCCTTGGCCCATCCAGATGAGGGCGAGGAGGAACTGCGTGAGCGTATCCGCACGATTTACGATAAGAACCAAGGGCTCTACGGCTATCGTCGCATAGCGCTGGAACTGGCCAATCAGGGCGAAGCCATCAACCACAAGCGGGTGCAGCGGGTGATGGCCGAACTGGGTCTGCAGTCACAGGTACGCATCAAACGCTACCGCGCATTCAAGGGGGCAGCCAATGTCGTGGTCTCCAACAATCTGGGCCGCCAGTTTGAGGCCCAGACGCCCAATCAGAAGTGGGTCACCGACGTAACCGAGTTCAAGGTGCAGGGCAGGAAGCTCTATCTTTCGCCGATCATGGACCTCTACAACGGTGAAATCGTGGCTTACCAGATGAAGCGCCGACCGGTGTTCGACTTGGTGGGCGAGATGCTGGATCAAGCGATCAAGAAGCTTTCGCCCGAAGACCGACCGATGATCCACTCTGACCAAGGCTGGCATTACCAGCACGAAAACTATCGGCACAAGCTCGCGAAACACTCGCTGAAACAGAGCATGTCCCGGCGTGGCAACTGCCTGGACAACGCGGCCATGGAAAGCTTCTTCGGAACGCTGAAGTCGGAATTCTTCTACCTGAACACCTTTGACAGCATCGAAAGCCTGGAAGCCGGGCTGGTGGAGTACATCCAGTACTACAACCAAGACCGCATCCGACTGAAACTAAAGGGCCTGAGCCCGGTAAGGTACCGGGAACAGGGCGCGCTGACCGCCTGATCCCCCGACTGTCCAACTTTTTGGGGTCACTTCAGGGATGGGTTCACGGCGTCCCCTGCGCAACCCACCCGCGCGGCCCGCCAATGCAGATGCCGCACGACCACCACGAGGGGCTCCGCCGTTGGCCGCCTACTGCGGCAGCGCCCGCGCCATCATCGACCCCACATCCACCCCCGCCGGCAGCGTCCCGAACACCAACCCATGCTCGCCCTGCAGCCGGCTGCGCACGAACACCCCGGCCATCGGGCTGCGCGCCCGCAGCAGCAGCGCCGCCTGCAGCAGCAGCACCGTGCGCTCGCAGAACAACCGCGCCTGCGATTCATCCGGCGCCGCTGCCGACGCCCAGCGCTGCAGTGCCGCCGCGTAACCGGCGTCGCGATCAGCCACCGCTGCCAGCTCCGCACGCAGCGCCTGCATCGCCTCCGGCTCGCGCCCCAGCGCGCGCAGCACATCCAGGCACTGCACGTTGCCGCTGCCTTCCCAGATCGAATTCAACGGCGCCTGCCGGTACAGCCGCGGCAGCATCGACTCCTCCACGTAACCGGCACCGCCCAGGCATTCCTGCGCCTCGTTGACGAACGCGGCCGCGCGCTTGCACACCCAGTACTTGCCCAGCGCCGTACCCAGCCGCGCAAGCGCGGCCTCCTGCGGATCGCTGCCGGCGCAGTCGACCGCGCGCGCGATGCGCATGGCCAGCACCGTGGCCGCTTCCGATTCCAGCGCCAGGTCTGCCAGCACGTTGGCCATCAGCGCGTGTTCCACCAGCGGCTTGCCGAACGTGCGGCGGTGGCGCGCGTGGTGCAGCGCCTGCGCCAGGGCCATACGCATTTCCGCGGCCGCGCCGAGCATGCAGTCCAGGCGCGTCATCATCACCATGCCGATGATGGTGGCCACGCCCCTGCCCTCCTCACCCACGCGCCACGCCTGCGCGCCGCAGAACTCCACTTCGCTTGACGCGTTGGACCAGTCACCCAGCTTGTCCTTCAGGCGCATCAGGTGGAAGGCATTGCGATCGCCATCGGCCAGCCGCCGCGGCATCAGCAGGCAGGTCAGCCCACCCGGCGCCTGCGCCAGCACCAGGAAGCCATCAGACATCGGTGCTGAAAAGAACCACTTGTGCCCGACCAGGCGGTAGCGCTCGCCATCGATGGGCTCGGCCCGCGTGCTGTTGGCGCGCACGTCCGAACCGCCCTGCTTTTCGGTCATGCCCATGCCCAAGGTGATGCCGGCCTTGTCGGCCACCGGCACGTCGCGCGCGTCGTACACGGGCGAGGCCGCCTTGCGCGCCCACTCGGCCAGGTGCGGCTGCGCCTGCAGCACCGCCACCGCAGCATGGGTCATGGTCAGCGGGCAGCTGGTGCCGGCTTCCGCTTGGTGGTGCAGGTAGCTCAACGCCGCCCGCGCGACGTGCACGCCGGGCTGTGGCTCATGCCACGAGAGCCCGGACACGCCATGCTGCTTGGCCGCGTGCATCAACTGGTGGTACGCCGGGTGGAAGTCCACGGTATCGATGCGGTGTCCCTGCGCATCGTGCGTGCGCAGCCGTGGCCGGTCGCGGTTGGCATCGAAGCCCAGCTGGTAAAGCTGGTTGCCGGCCAGCCCCCCGTATATCGCAAGCCGCGGCGCGAATGCGGCCGCGCCCTCGCGCTGCACGGCCTCCATCAGCGCCACGTCGTCGGTCCACAGTTGGCGGCCCGCAAACGGGGGCGGCTGGTTCAGCACCACGTGGGTTTCAAAGGGCGCGCTGCTGCTGAAGCTCGGTCCGTTCATCGGTTCCATCCTGCGGGCGAGAAGGCTGCGCGCCGATTGTGCAGCATCGTCCCGCAACCCCGCGTTCAGGCCGGTTCTCGCGCCGTGCACGAGCACCGCGCGACAGTGCAGGCATGGCAGTCAATGACGATCTGGTGGTACTGCGCCCCGAAGGGCTCTACTGCGCCGCAGGCGATTTCCACATCGACCCGTGGCGGCCGGTGCCGCGCGCGGTCATCACCCACGGCCACGGCGACCACGCCCGGCCCGGCATGGGCGAATACCACTGCAGCCCCGGCAGCGCGCCGATCCTGCGCTGGCGGCTGGGCGACGTACCGCTGCAGGTCCATGCCGAAGGCCAACCGTTTACCCTGGGCCAGGTGCAGGTGTCGCTGCATCCGGCCGGCCACGTGCTGGGTTCCTCACAGGTGCGCATCGACGATGGCCGCCAGGTCTGGGTCGCCTCGGGCGACTACAAGCGCCAGCCCGATCCCACCTGCGCGCCGTTCGAAGTGGTGCCCTGCGATACCTTCATCACCGAAGCGACCTTCGCCCTGCCGATCTACCGCTGGCCCGACACCGCCGCGGTGGCCGCCGAGATCGTGGCGTGGCGACAGGAATGCGCGCAGCGCGGCGAAGCGGCGGTGCTGCTCTGCTACTCGCTGGGCAAGGCGCAACGCGTGCTCGGCGAACTGCTGGCGCTGGACGACACGCCTGCGTGGCTGCACGGTGCGGTGGCCAACGGCGTGGCGGTATACCGCGAGGCGGGCATCCCATTGCTGGAAACGCTGACCGTGGCCGAACAGGGCCGCCAGCCGGAGGCGGCCGGCAAGCTGATCATCGCCCCGCCCTCGGCCGCCGGCACGCCCTGGCTGCGCCGTTTCGGCCGCCACCAGCTCGGCTTCGCCTCGGGCTGGATGCAGCTGCGCGGCAACCGCCGCCGGCGCAACGTCGATCGCGGCTTCGTGGTGTCCGACCACGCCGACTGGCCTGCCCTGCTGCAGACCATCGAACAGACCGGGGCGACGCGGGTGATCGCTACCCATGGCAACACCGATGCGCTGATTCCGTTCCTGCGCGAACGCGGCGTGGCCGCCGAGGCCTTCCGCACCGACTTCGGGAGCGAGGAATGAAGGCCTTCGCCGCGCTCTACCAGCGGCTGGACCGCAGCACGGCCACGCTGGACAAGCGCGCGGCCCTGGTCGACTACTTCGCCCACGCCGGTGCGCACGACGCGGCCTGGGCGCTGTTCCTGCTCAGCGGCGGCAAGGTCGGCGGCGCACGCCGGAAGATCGCTGCCAGCGGCGAGCTGCGCGCCTGGGTGAGCGAGGAGTCAGGCCTGCCGGCGTGGCTGGTCGAGGACAGCTACGCGCAGGTCGGCGACCTGGCCGAAACGCTGACCCTGCTGCTGGATGATCCGGCGCAGCCCGCCCCGGACCGCCCGCTGGCCGACTGGATCGAACGGCATCTGCTGGCCGTGGCCAACCAGCCCGAGGACGTGCGCCGCGCCGCCGTGGTGGCCGGCTGGCGGCAACTGCCGGCCAGCGAGCGGCTGGTGTTCAACAAGCTGCTGACCGGCGCGCTGCGCGTCGGCGTTTCGCAGCGGCTGGTGCAGCAGGCACTGGCCGAATGGTCGGGCCTGGACATCGCCCGCATCGCCCAGCGCATGCTTGGTGAGTGGGTGCCCACGCCGGGCCTGCTGGCACAACTGCTGTCACCGGAGGAGCTGCCGCTGGACCGCCAGCAGCCCTACCCTTTTTTCCTTGCCTCGCCGCTGGAAGGCGAGCCGCAGGAACGCCTGGGCGCGATCGACGACTGGCTGCTGGAATGGAAGTGGGATGGCATCCGCCTGCAGCTGCTGCGCCGCCAAGGTGAAGTGGCATTGTGGTCGCGCGGCGAGGAGCGGCTGGACGGACGCTTCCCCGAGATCGAACAGGCGGCAGCCGCACTGCCCGACGGCTGCGTGATCGATGGCGAGCTGCTGGCCTGGGATGAGGCCGACGACGCGCCACGCGCGTTCACCGCGCTGCAGACGCGCATCCAGCGCCGCAAGCCCGGTGCGGCAACGCTGCGCAACACGCCGGTGCGCGTGCTCGCCTACGACCTGCTGGAACGCGATGGCCAGGACCTGCGCGAACTGCCGCTGCAGAAGCGGCGCGCACAACTGGCCGAACTGGTCGGCGCGCTCGGCGATGCACGCATCCAGCTGTCGCCCGATGTGCACGCCGACGATTGGGCGCATGCCGCGCGCCTGCGCGAAGCATCGCGCGAGCGCGGTGTCGAAGGACTGATGCTCAAGCGCCGTGATTCGATCTACCAGGCCGGGCGCCGCCGCGGCGACTGGTGGAAGTGGAAGGTCGAACCGCTGACCATCGACGCAGTGCTGCTGTATGCGCAGGCCGGCCACGGCAGGCGCAGCACGCTGTACACCGATTACACCTTCGGCGTCTGGGACGGCGACACCCTGGTGCCGGTGGCCAAGGCCTACTCCGGGCTGGACGACAAGGAGATCCTGGCGCTGGACCGCTGGATACGCGCCAATACCCGCGAACGATTCGGGCCGGTGCGCAGTGTGCGCGGCGAACAGGTATTCGAGCTGGGCTTCGAGGCGGTCAACCGCAGCACGCGGCACAAGTCCGGCATCGCCGTACGCTTCCCACGCATCCTGCGCTGGCGCCAGGACAAGCCGGCCAGCGAAGCCGACCAGCTGGCGACCCTGCAGGCCCTGGCGCGATGAAGCGCAGCGATGCGCTGCAGCGGCTGCAGGCGTGGTTCGGCAGCCGTGGCTGGAAACCTCTGCCGTTCCAGCGCGCGATGTGGCGCCATTACCTGGCGGGCCGCTCGGGCCTGCTGCACACCCCGACCGGCAGCGGCAAGACGCTGGCCATGTTCGGCGGACCGCTGCTGCAGGCGATGATCGATCCGCTGCCGGCGCCGCCGCGGGCCAATGCGGTGCGCCCGCTGCAGGTGCTGTGGGTGACCCCGCTGCGGGCACTCGCCAGTGATACCGCGCGCGCCCTGCAGGCGCCCATCGAAGGCCTGGGCCTGGGCTGGAAGGTCGGCCTGCGCAGTGGCGACGCCAGTAGCCGTGACCGCCGCCTCGCCCGCGAAGGCCGCATCGATGTGCTGGTGACCACGCCCGAGTCGTTGGCTCTACTGCTCAGCTACCCCGACACGCTGGAGCGCATGCGCCAGCTGCGCTGCGTGGTGGTGGACGAGTGGCACGAACTGATGGGCAACAAGCGCGGCGTGCTGCTGCAGCTGAACCTCGCGCTGCTGCGCGACACCGCACCGGCACTGCAGCTGTGGGGCCTGTCGGCCACGCTGGGCAACCTGCCGCAGGCGCGCGACGTGCTGCTGCCGGGCAAGCCGGATGCGGTGCAGGTGGAAGGCGCACGACAGCGACCGGTGGCGATCAGCAGCCTGCTGCCCGCCAGCGGCGAGCGTTTCCCCTGGGCCGGGCATCTCGGCCTGGGTCAGTTGTCGCGCGTACTCGACGCACTGATGTCCGCGCGCAGCAGCCTGCTGTTCACCAACACGCGCGCGCAGGCCGAACTGTGGCATCAGGCGCTTGCGGCGGTCTGGCCGGAAGACGCGCAGACGCTGGCCCTGCATCATGGTTCGCTCGACGCGGGCCTGCGCCAGCAGGTGGAAGATGGCCTGCGCGCCGGCACGCTGCGCTGCGTAGTGGCCACCTCCAGTCTCGACCTCGGCGTGGACTTTCCGGAGGTGGACCAGGTGCTGCAGCTGGGCAGCCCGAAGGGTGTGGCGCGCCTGCGCCAGCGTGCGGGGCGCGCGCGGCATCGGCCCGGGGCCAGCGGCAGCGTGCTGTGCGTGCCCACCCACGCGCTGGAGCTGGCCGAGTACGCCGCCGTGCGGCGGGCCCTGCGCGACGGCATCACCGAACCGCGCACGCCGCCCACGCTGTCACTGGACGTGCTGGCCCAGCATGCGGTCAGCCGTGCGCTGGCCGGCGGCTTCAACGCCGAGGCGCTGCTCGCGCAGGTACGGCGCACGCATGCGTTCGCCGCGCTGCAGGACACGCAGTGGCTGGATGTGCTCGCGTTCATCGTGCAGGGCGGACGCGCCCTGGCGCAGTACCCCGAGTACCACAAGGTGGTGCTGGACGACGATGGCCAGTACCGGATGCATGATCGCCGCCAGGCACTGCGCCACCGGCTGTCGATCGGCACCATCAGCAGCGATGGCAGCGTGCGCGTGCAGTTCCTGCGCGGCGGCGGCCTCGGTGCGGTGGAGGAACAGTTCGCCAGCCGCCTGCGCCGCGGTGATCGTTTCCAGTTCGCCGGTCGCCTGCTGGAGCTGGTGCAGCTGCGCGACATGACCGCCTACGTGCGGCTGGCACGTGGCAGCGGCAGTGGCGTGGTGCCGCGCTGGCAGGGCGGCCAGCTGCCATTGTCGCTGGCCCTGGGGCGCGAGCTGGAAGCGGTGCTGTCCGGTGCCGACAACAGCGCTGAGGCGCGCTGGCTGGCGCCGCTGCTTGGCCTCCAGGATGCGCTATCGGAACGACCGGGGCCTTCGCGGCTGCTGGTGGAAGACGTGCGCCGTCGCGAAGGCCAGTTCCTGTTCGTCTATCCCTTTGCGGGCCGCCACGTGCACGAGGCACTGGCGGCACTGCTGTCGCTGCGCTGCACGCGCCTGCAGCGCAACAGCATCGGCTATGCAGTGAATGACCACGGCCTGGTCCTCGCGCCGGCAGAACCCATCGAACGCGATGCGGCGGCGTGGCAGGCACTGTTCGATCCGGCCGATCTGCTCGACGATCTGCGCGCTGCAGTGAACCTCGGCGAACTGGCGCGACGGCAGTTCCGTGGCATCGCCCGCGTCGCCGGCCTGCTGGTGCCGAGCCTGCCGGGCGGCATGCCGCGCTCGCTGCGCCAGCTGCAGGCCTCGGCGGGCCTGCTGTACGACGTGCTGCGCGAACACGACCCCGGCCACCTGCTGCTGGCGCAGGCCGAACATGAGGTCCTCACCGATGCACTCGACCTGCCCGGCCTGCAGCAGGCGTTGCAGCACATCGCCACGCAATCGGTGTCACTGCAGCGGCCACCGACGCTGACACCGTTGGGCTTCCCGCTGTGGGCCGAGCGCCTGCGCGGGCAGTTCAGCAATGAAGACTGGCGCACCCGCGTGCAGCGCGCGGCACAGCAGCTGGAGCGCCGCCATGACCACTGAATTGCCAGTGCAGCTGGGCGGCGAACCGATGTGCCTGCTTGGCGCACGTGCACTGTGGTGGCCGGCACGCCACGCGCTGCTGATCGCCGACCTGCACCTCGGCAAGGCCGATGTATTCCGTCGCGCCGGCATCGCCCTGCCCAGCGGTGGTACCGACGGCGACCTGCAACGTCTGCAGGCGCTGGTGCAGCAGCATGCATGCCGCGAGCTGTGGATCCTCGGCGACATCCTGCACGGGCCGGCGCATCGTGCGGCCTGGCATCGGCAATGGCTGGGCTGGCGCGAGCAGCATGCTGCGCTGGACGTACACGTGGTGCGCGGCAACCATGACCGGCAGCTGCCGCACGCAGCGCTGCAGGTGCAGATCCATGACGACCTGCGGCTGGGGCCTTTCCTGCTCTGCCATGAGCCGCGACAGGCTGATGATGCCCATGTGATCGCTGGCCACGTGCATCCGCAGGTCGCCCTGCCGGCTTTGCGGCGGCGCTTTCCTGCATTCTGGCTGCGGCAGGGACAGACGGTGCTGCCCGCGTTTTCGGCATTCACCGCCGGCGTAGTGCCAACGCGGCGAAGTGGCGAACGATGGATCGCCTGCGTGGACAACCAACTGGTCGCGCTGCCCGTGCGGTGACGACGGGCGGACGGACCTGCGCCGGGTTCAGGCCGGGCGCGCGAGCAGTTCCGGCATCACCCGGAAATCGACGCTGCGTTCATTGCTGTGCCGTGGCAGTGCCTGGATGGCGACCAGCATGTCCCGCGCGCAGGTACGGATGCGCGCGTGGTGCGCTGGTGCCGAATGGCTGATCAGGCTGCCCACATGGAACTCGAATACATCTTCCAGGACGTCGGGCTGGTCCTCGTGCAGCATCTGCAGCAGGCCCCTCAGCTTGCAGATTTCCGATTCCAGCTCATCGACAGCGAACAACATGGCATCCTCCTCGAATACTGCGGCGCATCCGGGCCGCAACAGGCCGCGACGGCAGTGCCGCCCGGCCACGCGCGATGTCTGATCACGGAAAGGAAAACGGGCGACGCGCCAATGGCGTGCTCCCTTCTTCTCGCATATCCGGGGTGAGGTGTTCGTTAATTGCCGTGACGACGCGGTTCAGGCACGCAGCGGAATCGGGCTGATCGGCAGGCCAGCCGGGGCCTGTGCTAGCGCCTCGATGAAAGCCGGATCCAGCGGCATCGCACCGAACCAGCCGTGCTGGGTGCCACTGAGCACGCGCAGCATGTGGCCGCGCCCGCCGGGCATGCGTCCCATCGGCCCGAGCAGCACATCGCGCGCCTTGGCCCACACATCGCGGTCGGACTGGAACAACGGCGTCAGCCAGCGGCTCCAGCGCTGGTAGACCGCCACGTGTGCACGGCGCTGCGCCTGGTAAGCCAGCAGCGCCGCCTCACCGCGACCGTGCGTGCGCAGTGCATCACGCAGCGCCAGCGCATCGAGCAGGGCCATGTTGACGCCCTGCCCCAGCTGCGGGCTCATCGCATGCGCGGCATCGCCGGCCAGCACCAGCCGGCCCTGGTGCCAGCGCTTCATCACCGCGTCGCGGTAGACCGCACGGGCCAGCTGGCCGGCGTCCTGCAGGTGGCAGAAACGTGCGCTGGCCTGTGGCCACAACGCGTGCAGCTCTTCCAGCCACGGCGCCATGCCATCGGCCTGCCAGCGCTCGAAATCCGCGCGCGGCAGGCTCCAGAAGAAACTCAGGCGCGGCGTGCCGTCGCCCGGCCGCGTGCCGACCGGCAGCAGCCCGATCATCCTGCGTGCGGCCACGTAGCGCTGCCGCAGCTCGCTCATGTGCGGCCAGTCTTCGGCCGGCAGCAGGCACCACAGTGCGCCCCAAGGATAGACCCGGTCCAGCGCGATGCCCTGCTCGACGTCGCCGCGCAGCGTGGACGCCGCACCATCGGCAGCCACCACCAGATCGAACGGCCCGTGCTGGCGCCCCTCACTGTCGCGCAGGCGCCCTTGTGCGGCATCGACCGACACGATGGTGGTGCCGACATGCAGCTGGCCGGCGCCATCGCGGGCCTGGTCCAGCAGCGAGAACAGCGCCCCGCGCTGCATGCCCAGCCCATGCAGGCGTGCATCCAGCCCGGCATAACCCATGTCCATCACCGCGCGCTCGCACGGCGTATCGCCATACAGCCGGTGCACCGGTGCCGCATGCGCGCGCACCTCGTCCAGCAGGCCCATCTGCCACAGCACCTGCAGGCCGCTGGGCTGCAGCAGGAAGCCAGCACCCACCGGCCCCGGCGTCGGCACCCGTTCGAAGATCTCCACCTCGTGGCCATCGCGGGTGAGCAGGATGGCCAATGCCTGGCCGGCGGTGCCGTAGCCGATCACGGCGATGCGCAGTCGTTCCGTCATGCCTGCATTGTGCCCGCCAGCCGATGCCGTGCGCAAAAAAAACCCCGCCGTAGCGGGGTTTTCAACGCACTGTCGAGTGGATCACTCGGCCGGCGTGATGTTCGAAGCCTGGGCGCCCTTCGGGCCCTGGGTCACGTCATAAGTGACACGCTGGCCTTCCTGCAGGCTGCGGAAGCCCTTGGAGTTGATGGCGGAGAAGTGCGCGAACACGTCGGCGCTGCCATCCTCCGGCGAGATGAAGCCAAATCCCTTGGCGTCGTTGAACCACTTGACGGTACCGTTCGGCATGTTAATGCGAGACCTTTGCAATGAATGGGTGGTGTACGCTGAACCCGCGTACCGGCTGAGTATGCAAAGCTTGCCCGAGGATGACAATCACCCCCGCGCCAATTCGCCGACCAGTTCCGGAAGTCCGTTGCTGGCGGCCTGCACGTTGGCCAGCACTTCGGCCATGGTGATCTCCTCGCCGTCACCGCAGCCTGCGGCCCAGTTCGCCACGATCGCCAGGCAGGCGTAATCCAGCCCCAGCTCCCGTGCCAGCGCGGCTTCGGGCATGCCGGTCATGCCCACCAGGTCGCAGCCGTCACGGCGCATGCGGGCGATTTCGGCGATGGTTTCCAGGCGGGGGCCCTGGGTGGCGCCATAGCAGCCGCCATCGTGCACCTTCACGCCGGTCACCTTTGCCGCAGCCAGGATTTTGCTGCGCAGCACCGGCGTGTACGGGTGGCCGAAGTCCACATGCACCACGTCGGTACCCACTTCCTCGCAGATCGTGCTGATCCGGCCCCAGGTGTAATCGATGATCTGGTCCGGGCAGGCCAGCACGCGCGGACCGAAATCGTCACCGATGCCGCCCACCGTATTCAGCGCCAGCACCCGCTGCGCGCCGATCTGCTGCAGTGCAGCCAGGTTGGCGCGGTAGTTGATCTTGTGCGGCGGCAGCGAATGACCTTCGCCATGCCGCGCCAGGAAGGCCACGCGGTTGCCGAGCAACGTGCCCACGCGCACCGGGCCGGACGGACGGCCGAAACGGGTTTCGACCTCGTGCGTCTGGACGTCGTCGAGCTTGGCCAGGTTGTAGACACCGGTGCCGCCAATCACGGCCAGGGCGATCTGTTGCATGCAATGCACTCCAGGAAAAGACAAACGCCGGCACCCGAAGATGCCGGCGCGGGACAGGACAGGACAAGGACAGGCCGCGAAGGGCCCGTTCTTATTCCTTCATCGCGTAGATGGCCGGCACGCAGCGCAGGGTTTCGTTGACGTCCATGCCGAAGCCGAAAACATAACGGTCCGGCAGTTCGATGCCGGCGTAGTCAGCGGTGACGTCCGGCAGGCCGCGGTCGTGCTTCTTCACGGTCATCGCCGCGATGCGCACATCGGTGGCGCCCTGTTCCAGGCACCAGGTGCGCACGCCCTGCAGGGTGTAGCCCTCATCAAGGATGTCGTCGACCAGCAGCACGCGGCGGCCGAACAGCGCGGTGGCCGGCTTGTGCTTCCACACCAGGTCGCCGCCGGTGGTTTCACCGCGATAACGGGTGGCGTGCAGGTAATCGAACTGAACGTCTTGGCCGCGCGCGCCCAGCTCCAGCGCCAGCTGGCCGGCGAACGGCAGCGCACCGTGCATGATGGACAGGAACAGCGGGACCTCGCCCTCGTAGTCGCGTGCGATCGCGTCGGCGATGCTGGCGATGGCCTTGTCGATGGTGGGACGGTCGACCAGCAGGTCGGCCTGGGCCAGGGCCTGGGAAATGGTGAGGTTCGGCATCAGACGGTTCTTCCAAGGGTGTGGAGCAAACGGGATTGGGTGTCGCCATGGCGGGCATCGGCCAGCAGGCCATCCCAGCCAAGCGCGCCGCGGCCAAGCAGGCCCAGCAGCGCAGAGGTATTGAGGGAGCGTCCCTGCACGGCGTGCAGGGCTTCATCGACCAGTTCGGGGTGGCAGACCAGCACCACGTCGCAGCCGGCATCCAGGTGCGCGTGCACGCGGGCCGGCACGCCGCCGGCGCTGTGCGAGGCGGCCATGCCGATGTCATCGGAGAACACCACGCCACGGAAGCCGAGCTCGCCGCGCAGGATGTCCTGGATCCAGCGCGGCGAATAGCCGGCCGGTTCCGCCGCCACCTGCGGGTAGATCACGTGAGCCATCATCACCGCATCGGCGCCGGCGGCGATGCCGGCACTGAACGGGACCAGATCCTGCGCGCGCAGCTCATCCAGTCCGCGCGGGTCGATGGCGGTGTCAACGTGGGTGTCTTCCAGCACGGTGCCGTGGCCGGGAAAATGCTTGAGGGTGGCAGCCATGCCGGTGGCATGCATGCCACGCACGTAGGCCGCGGTGAACGCGGCCACCACCTGCGGGTCTTCGCTGAAGGCACGGTTGCCGATGGCGCGGTTGCCGCGGCCGAGGTCGACCACCGGGGCGAAGCTGAGGTCCAGGCCGCTGGCGCGCACCTCACTGGCCATCAGCCAGGCGTGCTGCTCGGCCATGGCCAGCGCCTGCTGCGGGTCGCTGGCGTACAGCGCGCCGATGTCCTGCAGCGGCGGCAGATCGCTGTAGCCCTCGCGGAATCGCTGCACGCGGCCGCCTTCCTGGTCCACGCAGATCAGCTGCGGGCGCGGGGCGGCGGCGCGGATGGCCGCGCTCAGATCGGTCACCTGCTGGCGCGAGGCGAAGTTGCGCTTGAACAGCACCACCCCGGCCACGGCATCGTGCTGCAGCCAGTCGCGTTCCTGGGCGGTCAGTTCAGTGCCGGCAACGCCGATCAGCAGCATGGTCGATCTCCACTACGGGCGCCCGCATGGCGCAGTGCCGCATTGTCGCAGAACCGGCCGGCAGGCGCAGTGTTCGGGCGAAAGGATCCGCGGGTCGGATCCGCGCGGGGGCTCCGACCCCAGCCCGCTCAGACGGCGCAGCCGTCCGGGCCGCAGGCCTCGTCACCGGCAGCGGCGGCGCCCTGCTCGGCGGCGATCTGGCGCAGGGCGTTGGCGAAGGCTTCCGGCGGCTGTGCGCCGGAGATGGCCCAGCGGCCGTCGATGACGAAGGTCGGCACCGAGGAAATGCCCAGTGCGTGAGCCTGGGCCAGCTTGGCCTCGACCTCGGCCAGGCCACGGTCGGAGGCGAGCAACTGCGCGATCTCGGCGCCGTCCAGGCCGCCGGCCACGCCGGCCTTCACCAGCACCTCCGTGTCGGCCAGGTTCTGGCCATGCTCGAAGTGGGCGCGGAACAGGGCCTCACCCACCGCGTCCTGCAGGCCGTGTTCGCCAGCCAGCCACAGCACGCGGTGCGCCGGCAGCGTGGTCACCCGCACCTGGCCCTGGCTGAAGTCCATCGGCAGGCCTTCGGCGCGCGCGGTGGTCTGGGTCTGGCCGAGGATCTGCTCGGTACGCTCGGCACCGCCGAACTTGGCCGCATAGGCCTGGCGCAGCGGCACCGGGGTGTCGCCGGCATCCGGATCCAGCTGGAACGGCTGCCACTGGATGTCGAGTTCAGGCGCATCGGCGCCCAGCAACTGCACACCCTGCTCGAATCGGTGCTTGCCGATCCAGCACCAGGGGCAGACCACGTCGGAGTAGATATCGATCTTCATCCAGACCACATGGGGACCGCCGCCAGCGAAAAAAGGGGCCGGAGGGGATTAACTGGATCAATCCCCTCCGGCCCCTTTGCGCGCCCCCTTTTCAGTTCACCACTGTGAATACGGGTGGCTGGCCAGGGCGACGTTGTAGTAGCGGGTGTCGTCGGTCACTTCGGCACCGGCCCAGTCCGGCAGGTCAATGGCCTGGTCGGCGCTGCCCAGCTCGACTTCGGCCACCACCAGCCCGGCGTTGTCGCCGAGGAACTCGTCCACTTCCCAGGTCAGGCCGGCGTGCTCGACCAGGTGCCGGCGCTTGTCGATCAGCCCGCCGACGCAGAGGGCGAGCAGTTCGCGCGCGTCTTCCACCGGGATCGGGTAATCGAACTCCTGGCGGGTGTGGCCGATGGTGCGCGATTTCAGGTTGAGTGCGGCATGGTCGCCTTCGATGCGCACCCGCACCGAGGCATTCTGGGTGCCGCGATCAAGCGAGCCCATGTCGTTGATGTAGCCCTGCGCCATCGGGATCACCCGGTGCGCGGCGGCACGCCAGCCGTCGTGGGTGACGAGGAATTTGCGTTCGATTTCAATGCCCATGCGCACAGTATGGCGTTCGCACACGACAGTTCCTACCGCATCGTCGTCGTGCATGACTACACTGCCGACCCCTTCAAGGACCGGATGCCTGATGCGTCGACGCACTTTGCCCCGCAACGCCATCGCCCTGCTGGCCCTGCTGTCCTGCACGGCAGCCGCCGCAGACGCGCCCGCGCTTCCCGCGCTTCCGTCGCTGCCGCAGGTGCAGGCACTGATGGACCAGATGTTCGACGAGGCGATTGCCGAGCGCCCCGCCAGCGGCACCAGCCGCCTGCTCGCCGAGACGCTGCGGCCCCGGCTGGAAAGCCTGACCAGCTGCGCCCCGGCAGCGGACAGCGCTGCGGTGGACTGCATCGTCACCTCCAGCACGGGCATCCATCCGCGACCGCAACTGCTGCGCCTCGCGTGGGTGGGCGGCCAGTGGACCCTGCCCGACCAGCGTGACGTGCCGATGCCGGCCCCGTCGGCGGAGCAGGCGCAGGCGCTGCTGCGCGCACGTTTCGCCGCGCTCGCCACGCAGCAGACAGATGCTGGCGAGCGCGCCGCCTATGAACAGGCCGCGCGTATCACCCAGGTGCATGCAGTGCGCAACTGCGACCTGGGCCGTGAGGCAGCCGTGTTCGAATGCACGGTGCGCGCCGGTGACGGCACCCACCAAGGCGAACAGACCGTGGCCTTCATCCGCGTGGATGGGCAGTGGCAGGAGGCGCCGACGCGCTAGGCGCCGGCGACCGTCAAGGCACCGGACAGTCCCGGTGCCATGCGCGCTCAGCGCTTCTCGAACACCGCGATGCTTTCCACGTGGGCGGTGTGCGGGAACATGTCCATGGCACCTGCGCTGACCAGGGTGAAGCCCTGCTCGTTGACCAGGTAGCCGGCATCGCGGGCCAGCGAACCCGGGTGGCAGCTGACATAGACGATGCGCTTGAACTGCTTCAACGGCAGCTGCTGCAGCACTTCGATGGCGCCCGAACGCGGCGGGTCCAGCAGCAGCTTGTCGAAGCCCTGGCGCATCCACGGGGTGCTGCGCTGGTCCTGGGTCAGGTCGGCGCTGAAGAACTGCGCATTGGCCAGGCCGTTGCGCTCGGCGTTCTCGCGGGCACGCGCGACCAGGCCGGCATCACCTTCCACGCCGACCACTTCGCGCACGCGACGGGCCAGCGGCAGGGTGAAGTTGCCCAGGCCGCAGAACAGGTCGAGCACGCGCTCGTCCTCACCCGGTTCCAGCAGGTCCAGGGCGTGGGCGATCATCTTCTCGTTGAGCTTGGCGTTGACCTGGATGAAGTCCAGCGGACGGAACGCCAGCTCCACATCCCACGGTGCCAGCCGGAACGACAGCGGTACGCCCTGCCCGTCCAGCGGCTGCACGGTGTCCACGCCGCCGGACTGCAGGTAGATCACAAACCCATGCTGCTGGCCGAACGCGGCCCAGGCGGCACGATCGGCATCGCTGAGCGGCTGCATGTGGCGCACGGTCAGGACCACCGCCTGGTCGCCGGCGATGAATTCGATCTGCGGGATGTCGCGTTTGCCATCCAGCGTCTCGATGAAGGTCGACAGCGCCTCGACCCTGGTGCCGATTTCCGGGATCACGGTCAGGCACTGGCTCAGGTCGGCCACGAAGCGCGGATCCTGCTCGCGGAAGCCAACCAGGGTCTTGTCCTTCTTCTCGACGCGGCGCACCGAGAAGCGGCCCTTGCGGCGGTAGCCCCAGCTCTCGCCGACCAGCGGCGGCAGCACGGCGCCCGGCTTCACGTGGCCGATGCGCTCCAGGTTGTCCATCAGCACGCGCTGCTTGGCGACGATCTGCTGGTCTTCGTCCAGGTGCTGCAGCACGCAGCCGGCGCAGGTGCCGAAATGCGGGCACTTCGGCGTCACCCGCTGCGGGGAGGGCTGCAGCACTTCAACGGTGCGGGCCTCGTCGAAATGGCGGTTGCGGGCGGTCGGTTCGGCCATCACCACTTCGCCTGGCAGGGCGCCACTGACGAAGGTGACCTTGCCGCCCTCGCCTTCGCGGCGGGCGACGCCACGACCATCATGGCTGAGGTCGAGGATCTCGGTCTGGAACGGAGTACGGTCGATGCGGGAGCGGGATCGGGCCACGTGGCAACTGGCTGCGGGCAAAAATGGGTGCGTATTGTCGCAGATCCGGGCAAAGGGGGCTGATGGCCGCTTGCGCCCGCCGCCCTCGTGCTTGATGATGGACACAGCTGACATGGAGGCAGCCCTGATGCAGATGACCCCGCGGACCAGCCGGCCCCGCTTCCTGCTTGTCGAGGATGACATCATCAGCCGCGGTTTTTTCAAGGCGGCGTTGGAAACGTTACCAGCGGATGTGGACACCGCTGACTCACTTGCAAGTGCATTGGCCCGCGCCGAACCGGGTGCTCATGACCTGTGGCTGATCGACGTCAACCTGCCTGATGGCAATGGCGCGCAGCTGCTGCATGAACTGCGCCGCTCGCATCCGGACACCCCTGCCCTGGCCCACACCGCCGATGGCGACGTGAGCATTCACGAGCGCCTGCGCGAGGCGGGCTTCAGCGACACCCTGGTCAAGCCGCTGGGGCGCGACCAGCTGCTGAAGGCGGTGCGCCGCGCCCTGGTGAACAGTCCCGCTGGAGCGACCCCGCCGCCGGCAGCGATCGAGCTGGTGGTGGAGGACTGGGACGAGACGGCGGCCTTGGCGGCCCTGAACGGCCAGCGCAACCACCTGATTGCCCTGCGCGAGCTGTTCCTGGCCGAGCTGCCGGGGGTACGCGACGCGGTGGAACAGGCGGTGGACCAGCACGACGCGTCGAGTCTGCGCAACCAGCTGCATCGGCTGCAGGCCAGTTGCGGGTTCGTGGGGGCGGCGCGGTTGGCGCGTGCAGTGCGGCAGCTGCATCACGCGCCGGAGTCGGTGCCGGCGCAGGCCGGGTTCCGGGCGGCGGTGGCAGCGCTCCTGCACTGAGGGATGGGTCGGCAGGGCTTGCAGCCCTGCACCTGCTTAACGTCAACGTCAAAAGCCTGCATTCCGCGGGATGGCCGGGCACTATGGGTTTGCGGGGACGGCGCAAGTACGTCCATGTAGCCTTGGTCGCCGCATCCATGCGGCTCACACCCCGCAAACCCACAGTACCTCGCCTTCGACTGCTTCACGCGGCTGTTGGTGGGTGCCGACCGTTGGTCGACACATCTGTCAGATATCGAAATTCTTCTGGGGTCAGAGCCCGTTGCTTCGCAACGGGATCCGACCCCGTGCCTTTCTGACAGATTGCAGGAAACTGTCGAAGGCGGGGTGGGTCCGGTTGAGGGGGCG
>NZ_QETL01000045.1:0-30133 GCF_003105135.1 Stenotrophomonas sp. SPM
GGCGTCGCCTCGGCCACCGGCCGCGGTCGGGCTGCGCCGCCGGCCAGGCCATCGCCGTCGATGCCGGCGTAGGCGCTGTTCTCGGGGCGCTGCAGCGCTTCCTGTTGTTCGCTGTCGAGGCCGCGCAGCGGATCCAGCACGCCGCGTGCCTGCGGGAACAGGGCAATGTCGGGCAGGCCGGCATCGGCCGGGTTGCGCAGTGCCAGGAACAGCTTGCCCTGCTGTGCACCGAGCAGCAGGCGGTTGGCTTCGTCCACCGGCACCGCCAGCACCGCGCTGCGTGCAGGCTGGGCGGTGTCGCTGCGGCTGCCCGTGCTGGCGCTGCCGGTGATGTCGGCGGCACGCGGGTCGTCGCCCTGCGCGCTGCCGCTGTTTTCAGTGCCCGCCTGGGCCGTGTCCACGGCGATGTCCTGCTGCCCATAGCTGAGCACGCGCAGGCGGGACAGCAGCAGGCGCGTCTGCGCCGGCTCCGGCTGGCCGTTCGCGCTGTTGTTGGCGCTGCGCAGGTTGAGGAAGACATCGACGAAATCGCCCGGCAGGATGCGGTTGCCCGCACCCACCAGCTCATCGACCGGCACCGCCAACGCTCGCTCGCCGGGGCGAAGCTGCAGCGAAAAGCCCTGCGCCAGCAGCCCGCGGCTGACCGTGGTGCCCTCGGCGATGTCCTGCACCGGCACCTTGCCGAGTACCGAGGCCAGGTCGGACGACGCGCCCGGTTCGGCGCTGGTGCGTTGCGCCAGGCGTACGCCATCGGCGCGGATCGGTTCGCCGGCCGGCAGTCGTGCCACTGCTTCCACCACGGTGATGGTGCGTGCGTCGGTGGTCGAAGCCGCTATGGGCGCGGTCGCCGTGGTGGCGGGCTTCCGCCCCACCATGAACGCCACCACCGCAAGCAGCGCGGCCAGGGCGATCAGTGCGACAGCAGCGATGCGGGTCAACTTGAGCATGGAACCATCTCCTGAAACCGATCGTCAGTTGCTGCCGAGATCGAGCTGGGCGACCGCAACGCTGCGGATCGGGGCCTTCATCACCCAGCCGTACAGCGTGCCGGTGCCGGGAAGGAAGGGGTGGCTGGAATAGTCGTAGCTGACCGTGACGGTCACGCACTGCGCGCTGGCCAGGCCGCTGCACGCCGCCGGCGGCGAGACCACGATGGCGCCGCTGCTGCTGGCCGCGCTGCAGTCAGGCTCCTGGCCCGAGAAGCGCAGCAGCCATTGCATCGAGCGGCGTGCGGCCGAGCATGCGGCGACGCGACGTTCGGCGGTGCTGCCGAAGCGCAGCGATGCACGCGCGCCTTCGGCCGATGCGGTCGCCAGCGTCTGCTGTGCGGCCATGATCATCACGCCGGAAAAGGTGAGCATCAGCAGCGGAAGGAAGCCGAGCATCATCATCAGTGCGTACTCGACGGTGATGACGCCGCGTTGGGATCGGATCGTCTTCATGGCGGTACTCCCAGGGTCGAGGCCGCGACCCAGCCGATGGCGGCGAAGGCGAGATAGGCGGCATAGGGGATGCCCCGGCGTCCCTGGCGGGCGAGGTGCATGTCCTTGATGGCCGGGCGCGCCTGCCAGTGCGCGCTCCATCGCGCGCAGTGCAGTTGCAGGCGTGGCGATACCCAGGGCATCACCCGTCGTGTGCTGATCACCAGCACCGCGTGCAGGCCTGCCACCAGGCTTGCGGCGATCCAGATCGGCAGCAGGGCGTTCCAGCCCAGCAGCAACCCCAGCACGGCGAAGAACTTGACGTCACCGGCACCCATCCAGCCGAGCGCGTAGAAAGGCAGCAGCGATGCCAGCCCCAGCGCGGCGCCCAGCAGGTGCCCCCACCATGGCAGGTGCGGGCCGGAAAACTGACCGGCGACAATCAACGGGAGGGCAAGCGCGCACGCTCCGACCAGCCAGGCATTGGGGACACGGCGGGCATACAGATCGCTGATCGCGATGCGCAGGCTCAAACCCATGGCCAACAGCCCCAGTAACGTCATCCCACACCCTCAGCGTCCATCAATGGACAATTGCGTGAAACAGAAGCCGCCATCGAGGTTGCACCTACGCGATCCTCGATGGCGCAGCGGTCGCTCAAGCAGCTCCGGTGGCTTCCGTTGCAGTTGCTTCCAACTTGTCGAACAGCGTTTTGAAGAAACCGGCGATCTGATCCTTGCCCACGGCGATCAGGAGCCCGGCAATAACCGCTGCCAGCAGGCCATATTCCAGCGCGGTCACGCCGTCTTCTTCGTTGAGGAACTTGCGGATCGATGCGTTCATGACGGTTGTCTCCCTATACCAGTCAGATTTTCGTGTATTACCCGGGTTGAATGGGCGCCCGGCTCCGCCGGGTCCATCCATGGACCCCCGCCATCCTGGCAGGGGGACATGGCGGGACAGTCCCGCCATGGTCAATCAACGTGATCCCTGTCCGCAGGAACAGCCTGCACACGAGCGCCATCGCGCGGCGTCCTGCCGCGGGTCGGCTGTGTGCGGGTGGCGTGCATTTGCATGTTTCCCCCTGGCTGAGGCCGATGCCGCGTGGCCGGATCACCATGGCATCGACTCTTGCCCGAATGGCGTGGTGCCGCAAGCCAAATCAATATGCAAATTCGGCAGAAAGCCATTTTTGCGTGAAGAAAAACGGCCGTTCAGGTGAAGAAAAAACGTTACCCGACAAATCCGTTCATTTAGATCGAGAAAATCTCTGGGAAGCCTTGCCGCATGCGAATTCCGTGCCATTCGCGGATACATTTCGAAAGGCTGAACATTAATGGTTTGCGTAATGCATCACTGTTTACGGACGCTCATTTACACGCAATACTCCAACGTAATCGAAACGTACCCGAGGCAGCCGGCCGCATTGCAGGCAGTGCTCGCTACGGCACGATGAATGGATTGCGGCGCGCGCCCTGTCAGGCAGTGGGGGCGGCGGATACGGACTCATGGGGGGACGACACTGTCATGGAAGGTGGGGTGGGCGATATCGAAGGCGGCCAGCTCGACGACGGCGAACTCCGGTCGATCGACCTGGCGACGCTGAGCGGTGTGCTTCGCGTCTGCGATGTGGAACTGCTGCTGCTCGACGGCAACGGGCCCAAGGCTGCCTTTTCTTCGCGTGTGCACGATGAAGCGCTGTTCTGCAGCATCACCTGCGGCTTCCATTGCCGTGGGCGCTTCATGCTGCCGCCGGACTGGGCGATGCTCGGCTTCGTGCATGCCACCGATGAACTGCAGAGCTGGTGCCACGGCGTGCCGATGGTGGCAGGCATGTCGTTCACGGTGCTGCCCGAAGGCATCAGTGAGTTCACGCTCAGCGCCGGCACCCAGATCACCGTCATGCTGCTGCCCGTAGCGCGGGTGCAGCGCAAACTCACCGAGCTGAGCCTGCGCAGCACGCCACCGGCCGGCCAGGCCCTGAGCCTGGTGCAGCTGCCCGTCGACAGCCAGGCGCTGGCCAACCATTACCTGCAGCTGCATGCGCAGCTGGGGCAGGGTGCGGCACTGCTGCCGGAAGAGACCGACCGGCTGCTGCACGAACACATCCAGGCGCTGCTGGCGGCCGGGCCTGGCGATCGCCCCGGCTTCACCCGCGCGCGGCGGACGCACTACCTCATCGCGCAGCGCGCCGAGAACTTCATGCGCCTCAACCTGCGGCGCAACATCTATATGAATGAAATCTGTGATGCGGCCGGCGTCAGCGAACGTGGCCTGCGCTACGCGTTCGAAGATCTGTTCGGCGTGTCGCCCAACCGTTACCTGTCGATGCTTCGGCTGTGCGCCGCATGCCGCAGCCTGTCGATGGCCGACTCCAGCCGCCGCTCGGTCAAGGCCATTGCACTCAGTTGCGGCCTGTGGGATCTCTCGCGCTTTGCCGACAACTACCGCAAGGTGTTCGGCGAACTGCCGCGCGACACGTTGATGCGCTCGCCGGCACAGATGGGCCAGCCGGCCTGAAACAGGCGCGCTGCCGAATCTGCATATCCGCCTGCCGAATCCGCCCGTGGCTTTGCCGGAATGCGCGATTGCCCTGCCGGAATGAAGTGCCCCGCCCACGTTGAAGACGCTGAAATATCAGTCACGTGCCAACCGGCATGCCCACTGGATTTCAAGTCGTTCGTCAACGGGGGAAGTGCTCATGAACCGCATTTACCGGCGTGTATGGAACCGCCAGCTCAATGCTCTTGTTGTGGCCTCGGAACTGGCCACCGGCGATGGTGGAGCGACCACGCTCCGCGATCCGCAATCGAAACTGCTGGTGCCCAGTGCATTGGCCCTGGCGCTGCTGAGCGTTCTTGCCAGCGGCACCGCTGCCGCCAGTGAAGCCAACCAGTCGCTGCGCGACCTGCAGGCTCTGGCGGCCAAGTACACCCAGACCATGCCGGTCAAGGTGGATGCGGAAGTGGCCCTCGCCGCCGCTGCGCGCCAGGCACAGACCAGCCCGGCCATCAGTACCGATGCACGCATCGGCCTGCAGCTGAGCACCACCGGCCTGCCGGTCGTAGGTGATGTGCTGCCGGCCACCGTCAAGGTGTCGCTGGGTGCGGGCAACCCGCCGCAGCAGGTGGCCGCACCGGCCGTGGCCGCCGATGTGCGCGCTTCGGTCGGGCTGGGCAGCAGCACCCGCGTCGACGCCGCGCTCGGTGCGCAGCTGGCGCCACAGGCACAGGCACCGCTCGCCCTGGCCACCACCGCCGCCGCCAAGGCGCAGGTGGGCGTGGCCGGCAGGCAGGTCGCCAGTCCTGATACCAAGGCTGACATTGCCGCCAATGTTGCGGCGACGCAGACCGCTTCGCTGTCCGGCCTGAAGGCCGCGGTGGATGGCCAGGTCGATGCGAAGCTGGCGCTGGCCGGCCAGGCCATCCAAGGCCAGGGCCAGGTCGGCGCGACGGCGGCTGTCACGCTGCCGGCCAAGGAAGAGCTGCCGGGCGAGACCGAGGATCGTGCACTGACCGCCGGGCTCGATGGCTCCGTCGCGGGCAAGGTGCGCGTGCTCGGCCCCGATGGCGAAGCCGTCATCGCAGACCGCAACCTGAAGCTGGCCGGCACCTCGGTGGTGGGCGCACAGACCAGTTCGCTGGGCCTGGGCGGCCTGCTCACCGGCGTCGGCAGTGCGCTGGACGGTGTCGGCGGCGCAGTCGGCAGCCTGGTCAACGGCGATCTCAACGGCACGGTCGGCAACCTCGGCGGTGCGGTGGGTGGCCTGCTCGGCAACACCCTGGGCGGACTCGGCCTGACCCAGCCGTCGCCGATCCCGACGGAAAGCCCGAAGGCCCCCGTGGCCGTCGACCGCAATGCCGGTGTCATCGTCGGCACCGGTGGGCTGGTCGGTGGCCTCAGCGCATTGATCGGCCCGACCACCGCCAGCCTGTTCGGTGGCACCGGCTACCTGACCAACGGCAACCTCAATGTCAGCACCGCCAACGTCATGCAGACGTATTCGACGGTCAACCTGCTGGGCATTCCGCTGGTCAACGCCACGCCGGTCGGCACCACGCTGAATGGCCTGGGCGGTGCGGTCACCGGCGGCAACTCGCATCTCACCCTGATCGGTGGCGTGACGTCGGACAGCTACATCTACAACATCAACAACGGCAACCCGGGCGGCTTGCTCGGCCTGCTGCTGCCGGACCAGGCGCCGGACTGGGCGGCCAAGTGCCTGGACATCGGCCTGGCCAACATCTCCTGCTGGGCGGTCAACCCGGCACAGGACTACCAGGTGCTGATGGGTGACGGCGCTTATGCCAATGGCTCGCGGGAAGTGGTGATCGGCGCCAACGCGCGCCACGAACTGCCCAAGGTCGATGCCAGCGTTGCCTTCCCCGGCAACGGCACCAACGATCCGACCAATCCCACCGGCGTGCCCACCGCCGACTACGCCGCGCGCATGGGCCACTCGGTGATCGTCGGCGACAGCGCCGTGGGCACCGCCAACGGGCAGACCCTGCTCGGTGCCGAGGCCACCTCCAACCAGGCCAACTCGGTGGCCCTGGGCTACCGCTCGGCCGCACTGCGCGGCGCGCAGGCCAGCTACACCGCCTTCGGCCTGACCGCTGCGCAGGTATCCGCCGGTGAAGTGTCGGTGGGCAGTGCCGACGGTGGCGAACGTCAGATCACCAATCTGGCGGCTGGTAGTGCCAGCACCGATGCGGTCAACGTCGCGCAGCTGCGGGGCGCGATCAGCCAGATCGATGCGCTGGGCGACGTTGCCGTCACCTACGACCTCGACGAAGCCGGCGACGCCGACTATCGCCGCGTCACCCTGGGCAACGGCACCGGCACCACCACGCTGTCCAACCTGGCGGCGGGCGCGATCAGCGCCAGCAGCACCGAAGCGGTCAACGGCAGCCAGCTGTTCACCAGCAACGATGCGATCACGCGCTTCTTCGGCGGCCGCACCGCCTTCGATCCGGCCACCGGCGCCTTCACCGCGCCGCTGTTCGAGATCAGCACCATCTCCGATGACGGCGCCATCGCGCAGGGCGCGTACGAGAACGCCACCGATGCCTTCGATGCGGTCGATGGCTCGCTGGTCAACCTCAACACGCAGATCAACGACATCCGCAACGGCGGCACCAAGTACCTGCGGGTGAATTCCACCGGCGTGGAAGCGCTGGCCACCGGCGCCGATTCCATCGCCGTGGGCAGCAACGCGCAGGCCACCGCCGCCAACAGCATCGCTGTGGGCGCAGGCAGTCTGGCCGACCGTGACAACACCGTCTCCGTCGGCGCCGCCGGTGCGGAACGGCAGATCAGCCACGTGGCCGCGGCTACCGAGGCGACCGATGCGGTCAACCTGGGCCAGCTGCAGGCATCGGAGGAGGGCGCCCTGCGCTACGACCTTAATGCCGATGGCAGCGTGGACTACGCCAGCGCCACGCTGGGCCAGGGCGGTACCGCCACCACCCTGCGCAACCTGGGCCCGGGCGAGGTCAGTGCGCTCAGCAGCGAGGCCATCAACGGTGCGCAGCTGTTCGCCGCCAACCAGACCGTGGCCGCCCATCTGGGCGGCGGCGCAGCGGTCGATGCCAACGGCGTGGTCACCGCGCCCACCTACAACATCAACAACGTGGCCGCCAACGGCACCATTAGCCAGGGCAGCTACAACGACGTGGGCAGTGCCTTCGATGCGGTGAGCAACTCGCTGGCCAACGTGGTCGACCAGACCGACGAATTGGACATGCGCGCAGTGAAATACGATGTGGATGCAAACGGCGACATGATGGATTCGGTCACCCTCAGCGGTACCGGCGGCGCAGCGGTGCGGCTGACCAACGTGGCGGCCGGCAGCATCCAGGCGGGCAGCAGCGATGCCATCACCGGCGACCAGCTGTTCGCCACCCATGCCACCATCGCCAACTACTTCGGCGGCAGTACCACCTACGACGGCACGACCTCGCAATGGACCGCCCCGTCCTTCAGCATTTCCAGCATCGCCACTGACGGCAGCATCTCGCTCAACGACTACAGCAACGTCACTGCCGCGTTCTCGGCGGTCGATGGTTCGCTGCGCACCCTCAACCAGCGCATCCTCAACGGCAGCGCCAGTCCCTACCTGGCGGTCAACTCGGCGGCGGCCGCCGCCACCGCGACCGGCGATGAAGCCGTGGCGGTCGGCCCGCAGGCCAGCGCGGCCGGTGCTTCGAGCGTGGCGGTCGGCAACGGCGCCAGCGCCAGCGCCGACAACAGCGTGGCCTTGGGCAGCGGTTCGGTCGCCAGCGTCGGCGCACAGACCGGCTACACCGGTGCCTACGGCGAGGCCGGTGGCAGCAACTCGGCCGGTGAAGTGTCGGTGGGCAGCAGCGGGGCCGAGCGCAAGATCACCAACGTGGCCGACGGCTCCGATGACCACGATGCAACCAACGTGGGCCAGCTGAACAACGGCGTGAACTACGCCATCGACCAGTCCAAGGCCTACACTGACCAGAAGATCCAGAACATCACCAACGTGGCCGGCAGCTTCCGCGCCAACAACAGCAACAACCTGGCCGACCCGGCCGCGACCGGTGCCAACTCCGCCGCCGGTGGTGCCGGTTCCACCGCCGCCGGGGCCAACTCCACCGCACTGGGCAACGGCGCGCAGGCGCAGGCCGACAACTCGGTGGCACTGGGCGCCGGCTCCGTCGCCGACCGTGCCAACACCGTGTCGGTGGGCGCCGCCGGTGCCGAGCGCCAGGTGGTCAACGTGGCTGACGGTACCCAGGCCACAGACGCAGTCAACGTGCGCCAGCTGCAGGCCTCGCAGCAGGGCACGCTGCGCTATGACACCACCACCAACGGCGATACCAACTACAACAGCGTCACCCTCGGCAGCAGCACCAGCGGGCCGACCACGGTGCGCAACGTTGCGGCCGGTACGGCGGGCACCGACGCGGTCAACGTCGACCAGCTGCGCGCCGGCATGTCGCAGACCCTGGACTGGTCCAAGGCCTACACCGACGAGCGCATGGGCGGCTTCGAGCGCGAACTGCGCAAGACCGACAACCGCGCCTCGGCCGGCATTGCCTCGGCGATGGCCACCGCAGCGCTGCCGCAGCCCAGTGAAGCGGGCCGCAGCATGGCCTCGTTCGCGGCGGGCAGCTACAACGGCGAATCCGGCATGGCCCTGGGCATTTCCGGTGTCTCCGAAGGCGGCCGCTGGATCTACAAGTTCAGCGGTTCCACCAACACCCGCGGCGAAGCCGGCGTAGCCGTCGGCGCCGGCATCCAGTGGTAAGTGCCCGGGCCGGGCTGCCCGTCAGCCCGGCCGCGCCCACCACATCGACAGGGGGAATCCCAATGACGTTCCAACTCACTTCGCGCCCCGGCCCGTTCGCCGCGTCGCTCGTCCTGCTCCTGGCCGCCGTGCTGTTGGCCGGGTGCCGCAGCACTGCACCCGCCGGCGACGCACCGGCCGCCGACACGCTGGTCAGCTTCCCGGAAGCCAGCAAGGCTTCGCTGAAGGAAGGCACCTATCCCGACGTGGCCGACCTGCGCCGTTTCGCCCCCGGCATGAGCAAGCGCCAGCTGTACACGCTGCTCGGCACGCCGCATTTCAACGAAGGCATGTGGGGCGTGCGCCGCTGGAATTACCTGTTCAACTTCCGCACCGCCCAGGGCGCGGAGTACTTCACCTGCCAGTTCCAGGTGCAGTTCGACGGGAAGGGTATCGCCCAAGCCGGGCACTGGAAGCCGCAGGCCTGTGCGGCCGTGCTGGATCCACCCGCGCCGCCGCCGGTGGCCGCGGCGCCGGCACCGTTGCCGGCCCAGCCGCTGCGCCTTTCGGCCGATGCGCTGTTCGGCTTCGACAGCGACGTACTCAGCCAGGCCGGCCAGTCGGCAGTGCAGGGCGTACTTGCACAGGTGCGTGAAGCCAGCCAGGTGCAGTCGATCCAGGTGGTCGGCTACACCGATCGTATCGGCGGCGCCGACTACAACCAGCGGCTGTCGCAGCGACGTGCCGAGTCGGTGCGGGTGGCGCTGGTGCAGGGCGGGGTACCTGCACAGACCATCAGCGCGGAAGGACGCGGCGCCGCCGACCCCCTCGTGCAGTGCACGCAGCAGAACCAGCGCGAGCTGATCGCGTGCCTGGCGCCGAACCGGCGCGTGCAGATCGCCGGTACCGCCCGGCTCGACTGAGCGCCTCGCCGGCCCTGCCGGCGCCCGTGTTTCCCCCCTGATCCGCCGGCTGGCGTGGATGCGTCTCCCCCGTCATCTCCGTCCGCCGGCGGGCCAGGTTTTTCCATGGTGCACGCGATGAATGCCCAATTCCTGCCCTTGTCCATGAAGACGGAAACCACAGTCAGCGTGTATGGCCAGCTCGGCAATCATTCGGTGGTGCGCATTCCCGGCCGGCGCCTGCCGGGCCTGATCCTGCAGGCCGACACCGTGGCCGGGTTCCTCACCCAGCTGCAGGACGCCCAGGCCTGCCTGCGCAGCGGGCGCGCGCAACGTGCCGACGCAGAGTTGGACATGCTGATCGACACGCTGCAGCAGTGGTATGCATTGATCGAATCACGCCTGGCCGACGCCGGCGAAGCCCTGTAGCGGTCGCGGCTTCTGCCATCCACGCCATGCGTGGATGAAGGTCAGTCGCTGTCCTCGACGCGCTCGCCCATCAGTTCGCGCTGGCGCTTGTCCAGCTCTTCGGCGTAGCGCTTGCGCACGAAGGCTTCGGAGACCACGCCCAGCACCTGGCCATCGCTGGCCACCACCGCCAGTTCGTCGGCCTGGGTCTGGTCGAAGCGCTGCATCACCGCCACCACGTTGGCGTTGGCAGCCAGCGCGACGTCACGGTTCTCAGCGTAGTCGCCCACCACCGCATCCGGCTTCACGCCGTCGCCGTACATGCGCGGGATCTGCACGATGCCGGCGTAGTGTCCCTCGCTGTCCACCAGGATCACGCGGCCGCCGGAGCCCAGCGGGAAGCGCTGGCGGAACGAGGCCGTGTCGAGGTCGGCCGGTGCGGTGGCCACGCCCTTGCGCATCATCCGCCCGGCACTGAGGTTCTGCACCCAGCCCACGTCGCGTGCGCTCTTGATGGTCTCGCCGCGCAGGTGCATGCGCCAGGTCGAGAACGAATAGCCGAACCACTGCCGCACCAGGGTGCTGGACACCAGCACCGCGCTCATCACCACGCTGGTCAACAGGAAGTCGTGGGTGCCTTCCAGCACCAGCATGGCCATGGTCATCGGCGCGCCGACCACGGCGGCGGCCAGGGCGGCCATGCCGGCCAGCGCGGCCGAGGTGGCATCGATCACCGGCACACCGGTGGCCATCGCCAGCAGGCCGGCAAACAGTGCACCCACCAGCGTGCCCATGAACAGCGAGGCGAAGAACAGGCCGCCACGGAAGCCGAAACCCAGCGAGATGCCGGAGGCCAGGCACTTGAGGGTCAGCAGGGCGCCGATCCAGATCAGCGGCAGGTGGGTGGTCAGGTCCAGGTGCAGGGCACCATGGCCGGAGGACAGCACCTGCGGGCTGGCCATCGCCAGCGGAATCAGCAGCAGGCCGCCGAGCACCGGCCGGCCCCACAGCGGCAGCGGGCTGCGCTTGACCGTGCCCTCGATCGAGGCGATCAGGCGCATCACCAGGATGCCGACCATCGCGCAGCAGCAGCCGAGCAGGCCGTAGATGGCGTAGTCGGCGGCGCGCACGTTGATGGTGGACGCGGCCGGCAGCAGGTAGGCGTCGATGCCGGCCTGGTCGGCGACGAACGCGCCGGCCAGCGCGGCCACGGCCACCGGGGCCAGCGCGGCCGGAGTGTAGGCGCCGATGACGATCTCGAAGGCATAGAAGGCACCGGCCAGCGGTGCGCCGAAGGCGGCGGCGATGGCCCCGGCTGAGCCGGCACCGACCAGGATGCGCACGTCGTTGCGGCGCAGGCGCATCACCCGGCCCAGCTGCGAGCCGCTGCCAGCGCCCATCTGCGTGTACGACGCCTCCAGGCCCACCGAGGCGCCGCAGCCGTTGGAGATCAGGGTCTGGGTCAGCACGATCAGGTTGTCGCGCATCGACATGCGGCCGCCGTGCAGGGCGTTGGCTTCCACCGCATCGAGCAGGGGGCGCTTGAGGCGGGTGGCGGCCAGCGCGACCAGGCCGACCAGCAGGCCGCCCAGCGGCAGCACCAGCAGGGCGGTCCACGGCAGCGAGGGCAGGGAGCTCAGGCGGATGCCTTCATCCAGGCCGTACAGCGCGGCCTGCAGCCAGCGCGCGATGCCCGATTGCAGCAGGGTCAGGCCGCCGGCGAGCAGCCCGACCACCAGGGCGAGGGCGATGAACCACAGGTCGCTGCCGCGCAGGCGCAGCCGCAGGCCCTGGAACGCCAGATGCAGGCGTGATGGCGAAGCGTGGGAGGACATGGTGGCGGCATGATACGCCGCCACCGTGATCGCTGCCCTCACCGCATCGGGCGGATGGGGGGCTTAGAAGCGGTAGCGGCCCTGCACGTAGAAGGTGCGCGGCGCGGCCACCATGCGCCCGGCGTTGCCGTCGACATTGCGGGTGTACCAGCGCTTGTCGGCCAGGTTGTTCACGCCCAGCGCGATCTCGCTGTCAGCCAGGCCCGGCACCTGCCAGGCCACCTGCGCGTTCAACAGGCGCACGCCCGGCACCCGGCCCACGCGCGCGTCGGCGCTCTCGGCCCAGGTGTTGGCGGCATCGGAGAACTGCCCGCTCTGGTGGGTGCTGGAGACGTTGAAGGTCCACGCGGAAATGGCGTAGCGGGCGCCGATGCTGTCGGTGTCACGCGCGTAGAACGGCACGTCCAGGCCGCGGTTGTCGCCGGACTGCTGGATCGCCTTGGTCCAGGTGTAGTTGGCGTACAGCTCCAGGCCGGCCAGCGCGCTGTCCTCGGCAAAGCGGTACTCCAGCGCGCTTTCCACGCCCTTGTGGTCGGTGGCGCCGATGTTCTGGAAGGTCGGCGGGATGATGCCCGGCACCTGCTGGATCTGGTTGTCGAAGCGCATCTTGAACACGGTCACTTCCGCGCGCAGGGCGCCATCCTGCCAGCGCGCACCCAGTTCGGTGGTCTTGGCCACTTCCGGGTTCAGCGGGTTGCTGGCGGTCTGCGAGTTCAGCTGGATGTTCTGCACCGGCCCGAACGAGGTGGTGTAGTTGCCGAACACGGTCAGCTGCGGGGTCAGCAGGTAGGCGATGTTGATCGACGGCAGCGCCTTGTCGTTGCGGCTGCTGAAGGTGGCGCCGCCACCGGCCTGGCGGCGGTCCATGTCGATCCACTCCATGCGCACGCCCGGGGTGATGCGCCACTGGCCGACGGTGATGCGGTCGTCCACGTAGAACGCATGCGCGTCGGTGGCGTTGTCGAAGCGGGTGATGGCGCTTTCCACGCCGGTGCGGCGGACCACGGTGTAGCTGCGGTCGTTGCCGCGCTCGCGCAGGAAGCGGTAGCCGGCGGTGATGTCATGCACGGTGCTGCCCCAGCGCAGGCGCTGGGTGTAGCGCGGCTCGATGCCGAGCACGCGGTAGTCGCGCGGCTGCACGGTCAGCTGGGTGTTGGCGGCGTTGATCAGCGAGCTGGCACGGTTGCTCTCGTTGTAATAGGCCAGCACCTCGAATTCGCTGTCGGCCGACAGGGTGTTGGTGTAGCCCAGGTCGATGCCGGTGCGGTGGCCCTTCCAGAAATCGGTGGGGCGAGTGTTCTGGAACGGATCGGCCTCGTACTGGGCGCGGGTCAGGCCGCCCGGGGTCAGCGAGCGCACATCGTAGTAGGACAGCTTGGCGCGCAGCTCCTGCCGCGCGTCGATGGCATAGGCGAACTTCAGGGCCAGGTCGTCGAAGCGGTCGTCGCTGCCCTGGCGCCAGCCGCGGCCGTCCTGGCCGGAATACAGCAGGGCCATGCCCAGGCCGTTGTCGGCGGTGCCGCCGAGGAAGGCGTTGTACTGGGTGCTGTCACCGCCGCCGTGGTCGTTGGCGCTGTAGCGCACGCCGGCTTCACCATGCAGGCCGGCCTCGGTGGGAATGGCGCGGGTGCTGAAGTTGATGATGCCGCCGACGTTCTGCGGCCCGTAGCGCACCGCACCGCCGCCGCGCACCACGTCGATCGATTCGATGTTGGACAGGCTGGTCGGGGCGAACGACAGCTGCGGCTGGCCGTACGGCGCCACCGCCAGCGGAACGCCGTCCAGCAGCACGGTCGAGCGCGGCGAGTAGCGGCCGGTCAGGCCACGCACGCCGATGTTCAGCGAGACCGAGCTGCCGGCGGTGCCCGAGTTGTCGGTGACCTGCACGCCCGGGATGCGGCGCATGGCATCGCCGATGCTGGCCGCGCCGCTGGCGTCGATCCGCTGGCGGTCGACCACGGTGCGTGCGCCGGCAAAGCGCTTCACGCTGTCATGCAGGCCGGTGCCCAGCCAGCTGCCGGAGACCTGGATGCTGTCCAGAGTGGTGGCGCCGTCCTGCGCGAAGGCAGTGGCCGACAGGCACAGGGTGAGGGCGGCGGCCAGGGGCAGGCGGGCCGGGGGCAGGATTCGGAAGGGCATGGAGGCGGGCGCGGAAGGGTGCTAAATGAGAATTATTGCTGATTCCATTCGCCAATGGAATGCACCTTTGGAGGCGTGCGGATGAACGGCGGCGGAGGGCGGTGCTAGAGTGGGCGATTGCTTCCTGACTGCCGAGATCTGCCATGTCCACTGCCGCTTTCTACCCCGTCGGAACCCCTGGCCAGCCGTGGGGCGCGGCGGAACGGGAGCAGTGGCGCGGCCGCCAGCAGCGCCTTCGCCGCTATGACGAGGAAGTGTTGCCGCGCATCGAGGCCCTGGCCGACCGCTTCGACAAGGTGGCCTATGGCCAGCTGGACTACGCTGGCGAAACCTACCCTCTGTACGCCCTGCGCAGCCGCGACTGGAACCCGGCGCTGCCGGCGGCGCTGGTCACCGGTGGCGTGCATGGCTATGAAACCAGTGGCGTGATGGGCGCGCTGGACTTCCTTGAAAACCACGCCGCCGACTACGCCGGCAAGGCCAACCTGCTGGTGGTGCCGTGCGTGAACCCCTGGGGCTTCGAGCGCATCAACCGCTGGAACTACGAAGCCATCGACCCGAACCGCAACTTCCGCGCCGATGGCCCGGCCCGCGAATCGACGGCGGTCATCGAGCTGATCGCCCCGTACCAGGGCCAGTTCGTGCTGCACATCGACCTGCACGAGACCACTGACAGCGACGAGAGCGAGTTCCGCCCGGCGCTGGCCGCGCGCGATGGCAAGCCGTTCGAACCGGGGCTGATCCCCGATGGCTTTTACCTGGTCGATGACAGCGAGAACCCGCAGCCGGCATTCCAGCAGGCGGTGATCGCCGCGGTCGAGCAGGTGACCCATATCGCCCCGGCGGATGAGAAGAACGAGATCATCGGCTCGCCGGTGGTCGCCCACGGCGTCATCGAGTACCCGCTGGTGAAGCTGGCGCTGTGCGCGGGCATCACCGGCGCGAAGTACACCACCACCACCGAGGTCTACCCGGACAGCCCGCGCGCGACGCCGGCGCAGTGCAACGACGCACAGGTGGCAGCGGTGCGCTCGGCTCTCGAGTACGCGCTGGCCCACCGCTGATCTGTAAAGCCGAGCCTGTGCTCGGCTGGGAGAATGCAGCCGAGCATGGGCTCGGCTCTATAGAAGTGCAGGCCCCGGTCGCGCGCGTAACACGCGTTGCCTGTCCCCGGGCTGTCATCACCACCCCGCACTTCATCCTGCGTCCACTGCCATTCATGCAGACTCGGTGGGCTAATCCCTGATCGACCGGAGATGGCTGCCGATGGAAGCACTGGAGCCTCAACACACCCCGGTGCGCACCCTCCGGCCCGTTTTCGCCTTCGCGGCGATCGTCGTCGTTGCCTTCGCACTGTTCGTCAGCCTGTTCCCGCTGGGCGCCGGCCGCCTGCTGGTCAAGGCGCAGGACTGGGCCGCGCTCAACGTGGGCTGGTACTACCTGCTGGCGATGACCCTGTACCTGGTGTTCGTGGTCGGCGTCGCGCTGTCCAAGTACGGCGGCATCAAGCTGGGGGCCGACCATGACGAACCGGAATTCAGCTATCTGTCGTGGGCCGGCATGCTGTTTGCCGCCGGCATCAGCATCACCCTGTTCTTCTTCTGCGTCTCCGAACCGCTGACCCATTACCTGCAGCCACCACAGGGCGATGCGGCCGCCGGCGAGGCGGGTGCGCGCCAGGCCATGCAGCTGCTGTTCCTGCACTGGGGCCTGCATGGCTGGGGCGTGTTCGCGCTGGCGGCGATGGCGATGGCCTACTTCGCTTACCGCCACAACCTGCCGCTGGCGCTGCGCTCGGCGCTGTACCCGCTCATCGGCAAGCGCATCAACGGGCCCATCGGCTACACAGTGGATGCACTGGGCATCGTCGCCACCGTGTTCGGCATCGGTGCCGACATGGGCTTTGGCGTGCTGCACCTCAACGCCGGCCTGACCCACCTGTTCAACGTGCCGCACTCCAACCTGGTGCAGATCATCCTGGTGGCCAGCATGATGGGCGCCGCGGTGGCGGTGGCGGTGTCCGGCGTGGAAAAGGGCGTGCGCTGGATGGCCAACATCAACATGCTGCTGGCCATCGCGCTGGTGCTGTTCATGCTGTGCGCCGGCCCCACCCAGTACCTGCTCAGTACGCTCATGCAGAACCTGGGCGATTACCTGGGCAGCGTGGTCGGCAAGAGTTTCGATGTCTACGCCTACGGCGGCCGGCCGGAATGGCTGGGCGGCTGGACGGTGTTCTACTGGGCCTGGTGGATCGGCTGGGCGCCGTTCGTGGGCCTGTTCATCGCGCGCATCTCGCGCGGCCGCACCATCCGCGAATTCGTATTCGGCGTGCTGCTGATTCCGCTCGGTTTCACCCTGGCGTGGCTGTCGATCTTCGGCAACAGCGCGCTGGACCAGGTGCTGCACCATGGCCAGCAGCAGCTGGCACAGCTGGCGGTGGATGATCCGCCCACGGTGCTGTACGCGCTGCTGGATGGTTACCCGTGGAGCAAGGCGGTGATCGCGTTGACCGTGCTGGTCAGCTTCATCTTCTTCGTGACGTCAGCCGATTCGGGGGCGGTGGTGCTGTCCACGCTGTCCTCGCACGGCGGTTCGCCCGAGGACGATGGCCCGCGCTGGCTGCGCGTGTTCTGGGGCACGGTGATCGCAGTGCTGACCGCCGGGCTGCTGCTGGCCGGCAGCATCGACGCTTTGAAGTCGGCGGTGGTGCTGGCCTCGCTGCCGTTCTCGGCGGTGCTGCTGCTGATGATGTGGGGCCTGACCCGCGCCTTCAGTGATGAATCGCACCGCGAGCGCGCGCAGCAGTTCCGCCCGTCGCCGCTGATCGGCGATGACCGCCACCACCAGGGCTGGCGCCAGCGCCTGAGCCAGGCCATGCACTTCCCGGTGCGCGACCAGGTCTACCGCTTCATGGATGACACGGTGAAGCCGGCGATGGAAGCGGTGGCCGAGCAGTTGCAAGGGCAGGGCTGGGAAGTGGTCACGCGCTTCGAGGCCGGTGACATGGAGCTGTCGGTCAACCACGGCGAGCAGCAGGACTTCCAGTACCGGGTGATTCTCAGCGGCTACCTGACCCCGTCCTTCGCCGCCCAGCAGCTGCGCAACCAGCGCTACTACCGCGCCGAGGTGCATCTGTTCGAAGGCAGCCAGGATTACGACCTGGTCGGCTACAGCCGCAAGCAGATCATCAACGACATCATCAGCCAGTACGAACGGCACCTGCAGTTCCTGCATCTGAGCCGTTGATGCGTGGGTGCGGACCGTTGGTCCGCACCTCCGTGTAGAGCCGAGCCCACGCTCGGCTCCACCTCTGGCGATCAGACCCGCAGCAGCACCTTGCCGCCACGCCCCGACTGCGCGCTGGCGGTCGCGGCGGCCGTGATGTCGTCCAGCGCGAAGATGCCGTCCACCGGCAGGGTCAGTTCGCCGCTGGCCGCGCGCTGCAGCAGTTCGCCCACCAGGCGGCGCTTGTCTTCCACCGCCATCGCCTGGCTGACCTTGCTGCCCCAGAAGCCCTTCACCGTGGCTTCCTTGTAGATCAGGCCACTGGCCGGGATGCGCATCGCCTCGCCACTCATCACGCCGAACGACACCAGCGTGCCGTGCAGGCCGAGCAGGTCGACCAGATCGGCGCTGGCTTCGCCGCCGATGGAATCGACGGCGGCCGCCGCCTGCGCTTCGCCGGTGGCTGCACGCACGCGGTCCTTCCAGCCGTCCTGCGAGGTATCGAACACATGCTCGACGCCCAGCGCCTGCAGCTGCGCGACCGCCTTGGCATTGCGCACCAGATTGGCCACGTTGACGCCGCGGGCGCGGGCCAGCATCGCCAGCGATTTGCCCACCGCACCGTTGGCGGTGTTCTGCACGACCCACTGGCCGGCTTCCACCTTCAGGAATTCCAGCAGCATCAGCGCGCTCAGCGGCATCGCGATCAGCTGTGCCGCGGTTTCGTCGGCGATGGCGTCGGGCATCGGGATGACCATCCGTGCCGGCGCGGTGAACGCCTCGGCCCAGGTGGCATGCACAGAGGCGGCGGCGACGCGCTGGCCGACCTGCAGGCCTTCAACACCTTCGCCCAGCGCATCGACCACGCCCAGGGCTTCGCTGCCACCGACCGCCGGCAGGGTCGGCTTGTAGCCATACAGGCCGCGTACGGTCAGCAGGTCGTGGTTGTGGATCGAGGCGAGCGTGGTGCGGATGCGCACTTCGCCGGGGCCGGGTTCGGGCAGGGCGACATCGGCGATGGCAAGGACGGTGGCGGGATCGCCGAAGGCGGTGTACTGGGCAGCACGCATGGGGGACTTCCGGTTGAAAAGGAGGTTGTAACCAACTGGGGATGGCGGCGGCGTCGACAAGGCGCCGGTGGTGCAACACGGCATCCTGCGACGGATCGTCGCGGCATTTCGTGATTACCGCATCTTGTGTTGACGATCTCCACTATCCCCACTATGTTGGGGCCGTCACTCCCGGTCAGCCGCCGCCGCCGGACACGCAGCAAACGTCCCGCGGCCCGCCCCTGAAGGCTTGCCGTGTCGACGCGGCCGCCATCGAGCGGACGCAGATCGCTACCCACGGCCCGGATACCGGCCGCAGGCGCAGGCTCATCGCTGACGGTCTGACGTTCCCGCGCAATGGCACACCAACCGATTGCCCTGGGCGCCGGTATCGCGCGCAGGGCCGCCATGGCATCGACGCTTCGAGGCGTGCGTGCCTGGAGACGCAGGACAATGACCGACAGTACCTACCGCGCGGCCGATCTGGCCGGCGCCGGCGACGCCATGCGCGCCGGTGGCGAACGTGTGCCCACCTGGATCACCAAGGAAGCCGGCAACCGCCGCCTGCCGTTCGAGGCCGGACGCCTGCAGCGCAGCATCGACAGCGTGCACGCCGAGTTCCCGCAGCTGGACGTGGGCGACTATCGCCGCGTGGTGCAGGCGATGGTCGAGCGCAAGCCCAGCATCAGCGCCGATGACCTGGTGGACCTGCTGATCCGCGAGGCCGAATCGCGCGTGGATCTGGTGGCGCCGGAGTGGGAGCAGTTTGCCGCGCGGCTGTACCTGCGCCGGCTGTACAAGCGCGCCAGCCGCAACCGCTTCTACGACGTCAGCCTGAAGTACGGTTCCTACGTGGGCCTGCAGGAAAGCCTGGCCGACCGCGGCGTGTACAGCAACGACATCCTGCGCTGCTATTCGAAGGACGAACTGCAGCGGGCCGGGCAGATGATCGATCCCGAACGCGACCGCTTGTTTGCCTACAACGGCCTGTACCTGCTGGCCACGCGCTACCTGGCCAGCGACCGCAGCCGCGAGGTGTACGAGCTGCCGCAGGAGCGCTGGCTGACCATCGCGCTGTACCTGATGCAGGACGAAAAGCCCAGGGAACGCCGCATGCAGCTGGTCGGCGAAGCGTACTGGGCGCTGTCCAACCTGTACATGACCGTGGCCACGCCCACCCTGGCCAATGCCGGCAAGGTCGGCGGCCAGCTGTCCAGCTGCTTCATCGATACGGTGGATGACAGCCTGCAGGGCATCTATGACTCCAACACCGATATCGCCCGTGTATCCAAGCACGGTGGCGGCGTCGGCGCCTACCTGGGCTATGTGCGCAGCAGCGGCGCGCCGATCCGCGGTGTACCCAATTCCTCCGGTGGCGTGGTGCCGTGGATCAAGCAGCTCAACAACACCGCCGTGTCGGTCGATCAGCTCGGCCAGCGCAAGGGCGCGGTGGCGGTGTACCTGGACATCTGGCACCGCGACATCGAGGCCTTCCTCGATCTTCGCCTGAACAATGGCGACCAGCGCCTGCGCGCGCACGACGTGTTCACGGCGGTGTGCGTGCCGGACCTGTTCATGGAGGCGGTGGAGCGCCGCGCTGACTGGTACCTGTTCGACCCGCACGAAGTGAAGCAGGCCAAGGGCTGGTACCTGCAGGACTTCTACGATGAAACGCGCGGCGCGGGCAGCTTCCGGGACCGCTATGCCGAACTGGTGGGCGACGAGCGCATCAGCCGCCGCACCGTGCGCGCCATCGATCTGTTCAAGCGGATCATGGTCAGCCAGCTGGAAACCGGCAACCCGTTCCTGTTCTACCGCGATGAAGTGAACCGCAAGAACCCGAACAAGCATGCGGGCATGGTGTATTCCAGCAACCTGTGCACCGAGATCCTGCAGAACATGAGCCCGACGCGGATGATCCAGGAGATCGTCAGCGGCGACCAGATCGTCACCACCCGCCGCGCCGGCGATTTCGTGGTCTGCAACCTGTCCTCGATCAACCTCGGCCGGTCGATCACTGCGCCGGACGATCTGCTGGCCAAGGACGTGCTCGAGCGCCTGATCCCGATCCAGGTGCGCATGCTCGACAACGTGATCGACCTCAACGCGCTGCCGGTGCCGCAGGCCACCATCACCAACCGAAAGTACCGCGCCATCGGCCTGGGCACCTTCGGCTGGCACCACCTGCTGGCCCAGCAGGGCATCTACTGGGAAACACCCGAAGCCGAGGCGCTGTCGGACACGCTGTTCGAGCGCATCAACTTCCTGACCATCCAGGCCAGCGCGCAGCTGGCGAAGGAGAAGGGCAGCTATCCGATGTTCGCCGGCAGCGACTGGCAGACCGGCGCCTACTTCCGTGACCGCCGCTACGAGGGGGCGGGCTGGGACAGCCTGGCCCGCGACGTTGCAACGCACGGTCTGCGCAATGGCTGGCTGCTGGCGGTGGCGCCGAACATGAGCACCGCGCAGATCGCCGGTTCCACCGCATCGATCGACCCGATCTACAGCGCGTTCTACTACGAGGAAAAGAAGGACTTCCGCCGTCCGGTCGCTGCGCCGGGGCTGTCGCTGGAAACGTGGCCGTACTACGAAAAGGGCGCCTACAAGGTCGATCAGTTCGCCAGCGTACGGCAGAACGCCCGCCGCCAGCGCCACGTCGACCAGGCCATCAGCTTCAACCTGTACGTGCCCAGCACCATCCGCGCCAGCACGCTGCTGGAGCTGCACCTGAGCGCGTGGCGCGAGGGCCTGAAGACCACGTACTACGTGCGCTCCAACGACATCGACATCAGCGAATGCGAGTGGTGCTCGAGCTGATCGCTGCGAATCCTGTAGAGCCGAGCCCACGCTCGGCTCAAGCGCAACGCAGCCGAGCATGGGCTCGGCTCTACAAACGCAACGCATGCAATCCGAAGGCAGAAAACCATGGCAACCCCCCTCGACCGCATCAAGATCCTCGAACCGCGCCACCCCAACCGCAGCACCAGCATCATCAACGGGCGCACCAGTGGCATCCTCAACTGGAACGACATCCCGTACCCGTCGTTCTATCGGGCCTACAAGGAGCTGTCGACCAACTTCTGGATCCCCGACGAGGTGGACATGAAGCTGGACGTGCGCCAGTACGGCGAGCTGTCAGGGCGCGAGAAGAACGCCTACGACTCGATCATCGGTCTGCTGGCCACGCTCGATTCGCCGCAGACCCGGTTCATCTACAACGTGGCCGAGTACATCACCGACCCGGCCGCGCATGCCAACGCGGCGATCATCGGCCAGCAGGAGGTGATCCACAACGAGAGCTACAGCTATGTGCTGGCCTCGATCACCGACCTGCCCAACCAGAACCGCATCTTCGAGATCGCGCGCACGCACCCGACCATCATCAAGCGCAATGCGCCGATCATGGGCGCGTATGACGATTTCATGCGCGAGAAGACCGCCGAGACCCTGCTGAAGTCGCTGATCCAGTCATCCATCCTGGAAGGCATCAACTTCTATTCCGGCTTTGCGTACTTCTACAACATGGTGCGGCAGAACCGCATGACCGGTACCGGCAAGATCATCAGCTTCATCAACCGCGACGAGCTGGCCCACACCAAGTTCATCAGCGAGCTGATCCGCGCCATCATCGGCGAGAACCCGGCGCTGCAGACCAACGAACTGACGGCCTACGTGCACCAGGCGTTCGAGCATGCCATCGAGCTGGAAACGCAGTGGTCGTCGGAAGTGCTGGATGGCATCGACGGCATCGACGTGGAGGAAATGACCCGCTACGTGAAGTACCGTGCCAACAAGATGGCCGGCATGCTCGGCATCGAGCGCCTGTACAGCGACACCACCGACAACGTGATGCCGTGGATCAAGGCCTACGCCGACAATTTCACCGAGACCAAGACAGACTTCTTCGAGATGCGCAATGCAAGTTACAAGAAGACCAACGTCGACAACGGCTTCGACGACCTCTGAGTCGGGTGCGGCGCTGCGCATCCTGCTGGTGGTGGCCTCGCTGAGCGGCAACACCCGCGAGCTGGGCCGCCACATCCGCGCGCGCTACCACGCCGCCGGGCACGTGGTGCACTGGCAGGAGGTCGATGACCTGCGATCGGTCGCACCCCTGGCCGCCGATGAGGCCGACCTGGTGCTGCTGGGCAGCTGGACCGACAACGCCGGGCGCACCCCCGCAGAGATGAAGGCCTGGGTGGCCGGCATCGCCGAGCGTGGCCAGCGCCTGCGCCAGCTGGCGGTGTTTGGTACCGGCGAAACGCAGTGGGGGCAGGAGTACTACTGCGGCGCCGTGCACCGGCTGATCCGCTATTTCAACAGCAGCTACCCGCCACTGGAAATCGAACAGATGCCGCATGGCGCACGCGATGCCGCGGCCATCGACGCCTGGACCGATGCGGTCCTGGCCCATTACTGGAGCAATCACGATGCAGATCATCGACGCCACCACGCCTGAGCAGTTCCAGCAGCTGCTGGCCGAGCACCCGAGGGTGCTGGTGGATTTCCACAAGGACCAGTGCCCAGGCTGCCGGATGCTGGAGATGTCGCTGCACCGCGTGGCCAACAGTGTGGCGGGGCAGGGCACGACCCTGCTGCGCGTGCAGCTGGAGGTGCTGGGCGAGGCGTTCTTCCGCGAACTGGGGCTGCGGCAGACGCCGACCTTGTCGCTGTTCCGCAACGGGGATGAGCGGCAGCGGCTGGCCGGGTTCCAGTCGCCGCAGCAGATTGAAGCTGCAATCGCGCTGCATCTGTAGCGCCGGCCCCCGGACAACGCACGGCGTGGAATGCACTGTAGAGCCGAGCCATGCTCAGCTGCCGTTCGCGTGGTGCGTGGTGAGTCGAGCATGGCTCGACTCTACATGCGGCAAGGGATCCGCCCTGCGGCTTACGCGCCGGCGAAGGTATCCACCAGCAGCTTCACGTTCAGCGCCACGATCACCACCGCGATCACCCAGGCGATGCTGCCCAGCCAGCGTGGGGCCACCAGCGCGCCCATCGTGGCCTTGTCGGTCACCAGCCGCACCAGCGGAATGATCGCGAACGGCAGCTGCATCGACAGCACCACCTGGCTCAGCACCAGCAGCTTCACCGCCCCCTGGTCGCCGAACAGCAGGATCACCACCACCACCGGGATGATCGCCAGCGCACGGGTGATCAAGCGCCGCAGCCACGGCGGCAAGCGCAGATGCAGGAAACCTTCCATCACGATCTGCCCGGCCAGGGTGGCGGTAACCGTGGAGTTCAGGCCCGAGGCGAGCAGGGCCACCGCGAACAGGGTCGAGGCCAGGCCGACGCCAAGCATCGGTGCCAGCAGCTGGTGCGCCTGTTCGATGTCTTCTACATCAAAACGGCCATTGGCATGAAACACCGCCGCGGCCAGGATCAGGATGCTGGCGTTGATGAACAGCGCCAGAGTCAGCGCGATGGTGCTGTCGGTGACCGCCCAGCGCAGCGCACTGCGGCGGCCGGCATCGGTACGCGGATAGGCGCGGGTCTGCACGATTGACGAGTGCAGGTAGAGGTTGTGTGGCATCACCGTCGCGCCAATGATGCCGATGGCGATGTACAGCGCGTGCGGATCGGTGACCACCTGGGTGCGCGGGATGAAGCCACCCAGCACCTCCATCACTGGTGGCGCGGCGAGCGCGATCTGCACCAGGAAGCAGCCGAAGATGATCATCAGCAGGGCGATGACAAAGGCTTCCAGTGCACGGAAACCGCGGTTCATCAGCAGCAGCACCAGCAGCGTGTCCAGCGCGGTGATCACCGCACCCCACAGCAGCGGCAGGTCGAACAGCAGCTTCAGCGCGATGGCGGTGCCGATCACTTCGGCCAGGTCGCAGGCGATGATTGCCGCTTCGCACAGGGCCCACAGCGCCAGGTTGACCGGTTGCGGATAGCGCGCACGGCAGGCTTGGGCCAGGTCCATGCCGGTGGCGATGCCCAGCCGTGCAGACAACGCCTGCAGGATCACCGCCATCAGGTTGGAAACAAGGATGACCGAGAGCAGCAGGTAGCCGAAGCGCGAACCGCCAGCGAGGTCGGTGGCCCAGTTGCCCGGGTCCATGTAGCCAACCGAGACCATGTAGCCAGGGCCAATGAAGGCGAGCAGGCGGAACCACCAGTGGCCCTTGTCGGGCACGGCCACCGAGGCGTTGAGCGCGCCGAGGCTGGCTGCGGGGGCAGCCGGGGAGTCGGCGGGCGCGACGGTATTCATGGCTGCAATATAGCCACTGCTATATCCATTAGCAATGTGAAACAATCGTCTTTGCTGCGTCACTGGTCCAGAATTCAGGTTCAGATCCGGAAGTCATCGGCAGGACAGGCACTCGCGTGGGCAAGACAGGCGCTTCGACATCGGCAAAGAACCCCCCCTTGATCGAGGCCGAGCGCCAGGTCGAGAGCTTCCGGCAGGTGCGCGAGGCACACCGGATGGAGCTGGTCGAGGACTATGTGGAGTTGATTTCCGACCTGCTGGCCGACGGCGGTGAAGCGCGCCAGGTCGATATCGCCACTCGCCTGGGCGTGGCCCAGCCGACGGTGGCGAAGATGCTGCGGCGCCTGGCCCGGGATGGCTGGGTGGTACAGCGTCCGTACCGCGGCGTGTTCCTGACCCCGGAAGGCGAGGCGCTGGCCCATGCCAGTCGCGAGCGGCACCAGACCGTGGAGCGCTTCCTGCTGGCGCTGGGCGTGGACCCGGATACGGCGCGGCGTGATGCCGAGGGCATCGAGCATCATGTCAGCGAACAGACGCTGGCGCTGTTCGAGGCGTTCGTGAGGAAGGCTGAGGGCTGAGGTCTTGGCAGGGCTTGCTGCCCTGCACCCGCTGCAACGTCAACGTCAACTTCGAAAAGCCTGCATTCCGTGGGATGGCGGCGTGGGTCCGATTGAGGGGGACGCTGCAAGTACGTCCCTGTAAGCTCGGTCGCCGCATCCATGCGGCTCACGCCCCCTCAACCGGACCCACCCCGCCTTCGACAGTTGTCCGCGAACTGTGGGAACGGCATGA
The DNA here is from genome assembly GCF_003105135.1 of Stenotrophomonas sp. SPM. Lineage (NCBI taxonomy): Bacteria > Pseudomonadati > Pseudomonadota > Gammaproteobacteria > Lysobacterales > Lysobacteraceae > Stenotrophomonas > Stenotrophomonas sp. SPM. The sequence goes on from NZ_QETL01000045.1 coordinate 25,250, forward strand.
CACTGCTGTTGGTGGGTGCCGACCGTTGGTCGGCACGGAGTCGGATCCCGTTGCAATGCAACGGGCTCTGACCCCTCCAGGAAGCGGAATCCGTAGAGTCGAGCTTGCTCGACAACCCGATATCAGGGGTCAGAGCCGTTTCCCGTGGAAGCGGATCCGACCCCGGTGCTTACCTGCCGCGGCGGAACGCGGCGGGGGTGCGGGCGCCGACGATGATCATGCGGATCATCGTGGAAATCTGTTCGACCAGCTCCGGGTCTTTCTCCGGCGGCTGGTCCATCGCGGTGGCGCCCATGGCGAACACCAGGCGGGTGATGGCGGTGGCCACCAGTTCCGGCTTGTAGAGCTTGGCGCCGTCCAGTGCGGCCAGTCGCACCAGGTCGTGCTGCAGTTCTTCTTCGAAGTAGTGCAGTTCGCGTTCGACGGCGTGCTTGAAGTCGTCCGAGCCCACCGCGCCTTCGCGTAGCAGCACGTGCAGCAGCTTGTCGTCGGCGCGCAGCTGCTCCATGAAGGTTTCCACCGACACGCGCACCACGCTGGTTGCGCTGGAGGTGGCGCGCTGGCGGGCTTCGCCGATGATCGTGCGCAGCGAGCGGCCGGCGACGTCGATCAGGGCCACGGCCAGTTCGTCCATGTCGCGGAACTGCCGGTAGAAACTGTTCGGGGCAATGCCGGCTTCGCGTGCGACTTCGCGCAGGCTCAGCGTGGACAGGCTGCGGTGCGGGCCGATCAGTTTCAGCGCGGCGGCCAACAGGTCCTCGCGGCTCACCGTACGGCGGGCCGGGCTGTTGGCATCTTCGGTCGGCGACAGAACGGTGGCGGCGGCCATGGCACTTCCGGAGGGGCAAGGCTGAATCATACCCAATCCGGAGCAATATACACATGTATACACAGGTGTATGTGCGGCCGTATAGTGCGCCCATGAGCGCTGTCATCCGTCCGTCCCTGTTTTCCCCGTACCGCTGGCTGTCGCCGACGTTGTTCGATTTCTGGGCGGGCCAGCTGAATCCGTTGTGGACCCTGCGCGAGCCCCTGGCCCGCCTGGTCCGGCGCGAGCCGGCCGGCGAGGGCGCCGCTACCCTGGTCCTGCGCTGCAATCGGCACTGGGCCGGCATGCGCGCCGGCCAGCACATCACCCTGGGTGTGGAGCTTGAAGGGCGCGTATTGCGCCGCAGCTACAGCCCGACCGCGCTGGGCCGCCGAGAGCTGGCCATCACCATCAAGGCGGTGGAGGGCGGAGCGATCAGCCAGCATCTGGTCCATCACGCCAAGCCCGGCGATCTGTTCAGGTTGGATGCGGCCTTTGGTGACTTCCATATGCCGGCCGCTGCACCGGTGCTGCTGCTGGCTGCCGGCAGCGGCATCACGCCCATGCGCAGCCTGCTGCGCGAGGCCTGCCAGCGCCCGCTGGCCGCGCCGGTGGACCTGTTCTACTGGGAACGCCACGCGGCGGCCTTCCAGTTCCGTGATGAACTGCAGGCGCTGGCTGCGGCGACCCCGAACCTGCGCGTGCACCTGATGACCACCCGCGAGGGCGAGGTACCGGCTGCGCGCATCGATACCCATTCGCTGGCCGTGGCCGGCGACGATACCCCGCTGGCGCAGCGCCACGTGCTGGCCTGTGGCCCGGATGGCTTCGTCGCCGCGGCGCGGCAGCGCCTGGTGCACCAGGTCGCCGGTTTCCAGGCCGAGGCCTTCACCCCGCCGGCACCGCTCAGCGAGGCCGACAGCGCCGGTGAGATCGCCCTGACCCTGGCCCGCAGCGGCCGCCAGCTGAAGGTCGCGCGCGGCCGTTCGCTGCTGGAAAGCCTGGAAGCCCAGGGCATCAAGCCCAAGCACGGCTGCCGCATGGGTATCTGCAACACCTGCACCTGCGACCGCGTCAGTGGCACCACCCGCCACCTGCGCACCGGTGAAATGCAGTCCGAAACGGCGCAGCCGGTGCGGATCTGCGTGAGCGCACCGACCACCGACCTGACTTTGGATCTCTGAGGACCTGCTGCCATGACCCGCGCTTCCGACCGTGCCCTGAGCCCCGCCGAGATGAACGCCTTCGGTGCCGAGCTCGACGCGATCCGTGACCGTATCCTGGGCAGCCTCGGCGCCTCCGACACCCGCTACATCCGCCGCGTGGCCGCCGCCGTGCGCTGGTCGAGCGTGCTGGGCCGTGGCCTGCTGTTCCTGGGCGCGTTCTCGCCGCTGTTCTGGGCACCGCTGCTGTGGCCGGCCTGCATCGCCGGCACCCTGCTGCTGGCGCTGGCCAAGATCCTGGAAAACATGGAGCTGGGCCACAACGTCATGCACGGCCAGTACGACTGGACCGGCGACCCCAAGCTCAGCGGCAACACCTACGAGTGGGACATCGTTGCCACCGCCGACAACTGGCGCAAGACCCACAATTTCCGCCACCACACCTACACCAACGTGCGTGGCATGGACGATGACATCGGCTACGGCCTGCTGCGCATCTTCCCGGAACAGCGCTGGTCGCCGTTCTACCTGATGCAGCCGATCATCGCGCCGATTTTCGCGCTGCTGTTCCAGTGGGGCGTGGCCGCGCAGGACCTGCGCCTGGGCCGCTGGTTCAAGGGGCGCATCAGCAGCCGTGCGATGTGGCTGCAGACCCGTCCGGTGGCGCGCAAGATGGTCCGCCAGGTGTTGAAGGATTACGTGTTCTTCCCGCTGCTGGCCGGCCCGTTCTTCCTGCCGGTGATGCTGGGCAACCTGGTTGCCAACGGCATGCGCAATGTCTGGACCTACGTGATCATCTTCTGCGGCCACTTCACCGCCGAGTCGGAAACCTTCCCGAAGGAATGCCTGCGCAATGAATCGCGCGGCCACTGGTACCTGCGCCAGCTGCGCGGTTCTTCGAACATCAGCGGCGGCTTCATCATCAACGTGCTGTCGGGCAACCTCAGCCACCAGATCGAGCACCACTTCTACCCGGACCTGCCGGCCAACCGCTATGCGGCCATCGCCAAGGAAGTGAAGGAGATCTGCCGCCGCTACGGCCAGCACTACAACAACGGCTCGCTGCCGCGCCAGTTCGCGCAGGTGGTCTGGCGCATCCTGCGCCACGCCTTCCCGAGCAAGCCGCGCCGCCTGCCGATGCCGGACATCATGCCGGCACCGGCACCCGCCAACGCGGGCTGAGGGCTTCAGCTGGCTTTGGCCAGCACCGCCGGCGGATCGCCGTCCTGCGGGACGCGGTCCAGCCGGCGCAGGAACACCTGCATCTCCTTGCGCGCCTGCTGGTCGCCCTTGCTGCCGGCCACGCTGAGCCCACGCTGCCACGCCGCGCGTGCCGCCTGCGGCTGGCCACCGGCCAGCCAAGCCTTGCCCAGCAGCTTCCACGCCGCCGAATACTCCGGATCCAGCGCCACGCAGCGTGCCAGGTGGGTGGCGGCGTGCACGGGCTGGCCGGCGTCCAGCCAGCTCCTGCCCAGGCCGAAGCGCAGCAGCGCGCTGTCCTTGCCGCTGGCGAGCATTGCCTCCAGTGCTTCGATGTTCATGGCTGTACCTCATGCGGCAGTTCAAGCGGCCCGGGCAGGAAGCGGCCGCGATGGAACATCAAGGGCGCACCACCGGTTTCCTGCACATCGATGATGCGGCCGGCCAGCAGCAGGTGGTCGCCCACCGGCCACTGCGCGTGCCGGCTGCAGCTGAGGTGTGCGACCGCACCGGCAATACGCGGCGGTGTGTCTTCCCCGCCCTCCAGCAACGGCACGTCGTCGAAGCGATCACGCACGCTCGGATCGGCGAAGCGTCGTGCCAGGGCTTCCTGCCCGGCACCCAGCACGCTGAGAGTGAAGCGGGTCGCATGCTGGAACACGCGCAGGCGCTTCGCGTGCAGAGCCAGGTTCCACAGCACCAGCGGCGGCTGCAGCGAGACCGGCACGAACGAGTTGATGGTCAGCCCGTGCGCGTGTCCCCGCGCGTCGCGTGCGGTGACGATGGCCACGCCGGTCGGGTAGTGGCCGAGCAGCCGGCGCAGGGCGCGCGGCGGCAGGTTCACCGAGGGCGCTGGCGCCGGGGCGGGGAAGACCCCCGCCCACGGCCCGGCATAGGCACTGCCGCCGGCGTCCATCAGGCGCGCGCCTGGCGGTAGCGACGGCCGACCTCGGCCCAGTCGATGATGTTGAAGAACGCACCGATGTAGTCGGGGCGACGGTTCTGATAGTGCAGGTAGTAGGCGTGCTCCCAGACATCCAGGGCGAGGATGGGCGTATTGCCGGACAGGCCGACCGCCGCGCCCATCAGCGGGCTGTCCTGGTTGGCACTGCTTTCGACCTGCAGGCGTCCGTCGCGATCGCTGGTCAGCCACGCCCAGCCACTGCCGAAGCGGGTCTGCGCGGCCTTGCTGAAGGCGTCCTTGAAGGCTGCGAAACCGCCGAGATCGCGGTCGATGGCAGCGGCGAGTTCGGCATCCGGCGTGCCGCCGGTGGCGCTGAGTACCGTCCAGAACAGGCTGTGGTTGGCGTGGCCGCCGCCGTTGTTGCGCACCGCGCCGCGGACGGACTCGGGCAGCGCGTCGAGGTCGGCGATCAGGGTTTCCACCGGGGTGTCGGCAATGCCGGCCTGTTCCAGTGCGGCGTTGAGGTTGTTGATGTAGGTCTGGTGGTGCTTGCCGTGGTGGATCTCCATGGTGCGCGCATCGAAGTGCGGTTCCAGTGCGTCATAGGCGTAGGGGAGGGCGGGGAGCGAGTAGGGCATTGCAACAGTCTCCGTGGGGAAGGCCAGCGGGTTGGCCTCGGGGAGACTGTTATCGCACCTCAACTTTGGTTGAGGTCAAGAGGGGGGTGGGAAGCGTGCGCTGATGGCGCTTTGGGATTTCCGTGATTGCGCGGTTGGGTGGACGCAGGCAGGACACGCCGTAAACCCATC
>NZ_QETL01000046.1:0-28673 GCF_003105135.1 Stenotrophomonas sp. SPM
GCCGAGCATGGGCTCGGCTCTACACAATCGTGCCTCGCACTCACTTGCTGCAGAAGTCTTCCTTCCTCGCGGTGTCGGCAATCTGCGCGGCATTCCAATGCAGGGTGATCCAGATCGTGAGTGCCGTGCTGCTCAACTGCCAGCGCAGCATGCCGTGCCGCGGCTGCCGCATCAGGTGGCGGCGGGCAACCCTGTAGGCCTCCTGCTCGACCACGGGCACGTTCGCTTTCCTCGCACCCTCGTCAAAGAGCTGCGCGACGACGCCCCAGGGGTTCATCCGCTGGAATCCCGCGCGCGGTTCACCGCTGCATGCCGCCACGCCACTGGGCGCACGGTCTGCCGGCTGCGGCCAACCATCCACCCAGGCCAGCCCGGAGCAGGTAGAGCAGGCCGGGCAGCAGTGCGATGCAGGCCACCAGCACAATGATTGAAATCCACGCTTTACCGGCAGCACCCATGGCGCTCACTCCCCAGCTGCATCCACGCATGGCGTGGATCTACTGCATCAGGCCCATTTCGTCGGCACCCATCTGCATGTACATGAAGGCCGCGGCTTCGTCGGACATCGGCTGGCCCTGCGGAAAACTGTCGAGCCAGGCGGTGATGCGTGCATGGCGACTCTTCAACGCATCGCCCATTGCCTGCTTCTCCGCTGCGGTCGCACGCTCCTGCATCTCGTCGCGCAGCACGTCATCGCTGATGCCCCACGTTTCAGCGAGCGGAATCAGATCAACCAGATCGGGCGGCACCCGGTCGCGGCGCAGGTGGATGGGCTCGGGTGTGGTCGGACCACGTTGCGCGGCCAGCTCTGCGGCGGTGCCGATCTGCCCGTGCTGCAGCGGCGGCGGGGTCTGGGCGCAGGCCGGCAAGGCCATGCCGGTGGTGAACAGCAGCATCCAGCAGGTCTTCATCGGACGGTCCCTGTGTCGATGGGTGTGGCGATCATGGCATGGGCGGCGTCGGCCTGCAGCCAGGCCAGCTTGCGTTCGCGCGGCTGCTGCTTGAGCTGCCATTCGGCGCGGGAGGCGGCCGAGCGGTCCGGGTATTCGCGCACGGCCAGGATGCGCAGTGGCGGCCGGGCCCGGGTGTAGCGGGCGCCCTTGCCGGCTTGGTGGGCGGCGAAACGGGCCGCAACGTCGGTACTGATGCCGGCGTAATAGCTGCCGTCCCGGCATTCGAGCAGGTACAGGAACCAGGGGGCGGACGGACGGGCCATGGGGGGATTATGGCGTGCTGCACTGCAGCGGATATACTGGCGCCCGAATGCAGGAGAGAGGCGCCGCGCTGGCGCCCGCCGAAGGCGCAGGCTCCCATGATCGCTCAGGCCGGTGGGCTGGAATCCCACCAACCATGCATTCGACACGCCGAGCTGGAGAGAGGTCACCGGGCACGCCCGGCACGACCCGCCGAAGGGGCACGCGGTTCATCCCGCTGAACTCTCAGGCAAAAGGACAGCGGGAGCGGCACCGGTCATCATCATCCCGTCATTGCGCAGGCAGTGGCGGTATACGCGCATGGCCGGCCCCACCGCGCCCGGAGCCTGTCCCATGCTGCTGTCCATCATCTATCTCGTTGCCATTTCCGCCGAAGCCATGACCGGCGCGCTGTCCGCCGGCCGCCGCCGCATGGACCTGTTCGGCGTGGTCATGATCGCCTGCGTCACCGCCCTCGGCGGCGGTTCGCTGCGTGACATCCTGCTCGGCCACTATCCGCTCGGCTGGGTGAAGCACCCCGAGTACCTGGGCTTCACCGTGTGCGCGGCGCTGATCGCCACCTGGGTGGCGCGCTGGATGCACCATTTCCGCCGCACCTTCCTGGTGCTCGATGGCCTGGGCCTGATCGCCTTCACCCTGATCGGCTGCTCGATCGCACGCGAGGCCGGCCATGCCATGCCCATCGTGCTGATCGCCGGCATGCTCACCGGTGCCTTCGGCGGCGTGCTGCGCGACATCCTCTGCAACGAGGTGCCGCTGATCTTCCAGAAGGAGCTGTACGCGATCATCTCGCTGCTGACCGGCGCGGTGTATCTGTTGCTGCTGCGCTGGGGCGTGGCCGATGCCACGGCGATCCTGTGCTGCCTGGGCGGTGGCTTCGCGCTGCGCCTGCTGGCGATCCATTACCGCTGGGAAATGCCCAAGTTCGTGTACCACGACGAAGTGCATTGATCGCTCTTTGTAGAGTCGAGCATGGCTCGACTTTACAGGAGCGGTCGGGCATGACCTTGGTCATGCGGCATTCGTCGGTCTGATTGGCTACCATTGACGCCCCGTCGCCCGCGCGACGGCATCCAGCCACACCGCGTCGCGGTCCCGCCAGACACCCCCCTCCCCCGTTGCCCGCTACGCGTGATGCGCGAGCGGGCGTACATGTCCCTGCGCGTGCGCAGGGCGCAGGATGCCCCATGTCCGCTGTTGAGCCGTCCCGTAGCACCCCGCCCCGTTCACGCCGCTGGTGGGCGATTCCCGTGGTCATCATCGTGGCCGGCCTGTTGGCCTGGTGGGCATGGCCGCGCGCCGAGGCAACCGCGGACGCAGCCCCGGGCAAGACCGTGCCGGTGCGCGTGGCCCGTGCCAGTGCCGAACCGCTGCAGCTGCGCCTAAAGGCCGTCGGCACCGTCACCCCGCTGCACAGCGTGGTGGTGCGCAGCCGCGTCGATGGTGAGCTGCTGCGCCTGCACTTCCAGGAAGGCCAGCAGGTGAAGGCCGGCGACCTGCTCGCGCAGATCGACCCGCGCCCGTATGAAGTGAAGCTGGCGCAGGCGCAGGGTACCCAGCAGCAGAATCTGGCGGAACTCGAGAACGCCGAACGCCAGCTGCAGCGCTACCGCGAACTGCAGAAGCAGAACTACGTGTCCGGGCAGGAACTGAGCGACCAGCAGAGCAAGGTACGGCAGCTGCAGGGCCGCCGCATCAGCGACCAGGCGTCGGTGGACGAAGCGCGCCTGCAGCTGCAGTACACCCGCATCACCGCGCCGGTCAGCGGCCGCGTCGGCCTGCGCCGCCTCGATGTCGGCAACCTGGTGCACGCCAGCGATACCGAAGGCCTGGTGACGTTGGCGCAGACCGCGCCGATCAGCGTGCTGTTCACCGTGCCCGAACCGGAACTGCCGGCCCTGCTGGATGCCGTGCAGGCACAGGCCGGCCTGCCGGTGGAAGCCTGGGACCGCGGTGAAAGCAGGGCGCTGGCGCAGGGCACGCTGTCCAGCGTCGACAACCGCATCGACACCGCCACCGGCACGCTGAAGCTGCGCGCGCAGTTCGACAACGCCGGCCTGGCCCTGTTCCCCAACCAGTTCGTCAACGTGCGCCTGCAGCTGGGAGAACAGCCAGCGCTGCTGATTCCCGATGCCGCCGTGCAGTTCGGCAGCCAGGGCAACTACGTGCACATCGTCGACAAGGACAACAAGGCGCAGCGCCGCACCGTGGTGCTGGGCCCGGCCGATGAGGGCCGTGTGGCCGTACGCTCCGGCCTCCAGGCCGGTGACCAGGTAGTGATCGAAGGCATCGATGGCCTGGAAGATGGCACCGCCGTGGAGATCGTGGCCGAACAGCCCGCTGCTGCAGCGAAGGCGGCCAAGGCCGGCGCATGAACCTGTCGCGCCCGTTCATCCTGCGCCCGGTCGCAACGACCCTGCTGATGGTGGCGCTGCTGCTGTCGGGCGTGCTGGCCTACCGCCTGCTGCCGGTAGCGGCGCTGCCGCAGGTCGATTACCCGATCATCCAGATCACCACGCTGTACCCGGGCGCCAGCCCGGAACTGACCACGCGCACCATCACCGCGCCGCTGGAACGCCAGCTCGGGCAGATTCCCGGCCTGAAGCAGCTGTCGTCCACCAGTTCCGGCGGTGCCTCGGTCATCACCCTGCAGTTCGGCCTGGACGTGTCGCTGGGTGTGGCCGAGCAGGACGTGCAGGCGGCCATCAACGCAGCCGGCAGCTTCCTGCCCGGCGATCTGCCGGTGCCGCCGGTGTATCGCAAGGTCAACCCGGCCGATACGCCCATCCTCACCCTGGCGGTGACCTCGCAGGCGCTGGCACTGCCGCAGGTGCACGACCTGGTGGATACGCGCATCGCCCAGCGCCTGGCGCAGCTGCCCGGCGTCGGCCTGGTCAGCCTGGCCGGTGGCCAGCGGCCGGCCGTGCGCATCCAGGTGAACCCGGCTGCGCTGGCCGCCAACGGCCTGGGCATGGACCACATCCGTACCGCGATCGCGGCAGCCAACGTCAACCTGCCCAAGGGCAGTTTCGACGGCCCGATCCGCGCGGTGATGCTCGATGCCAACGACCAGATGCGCAGCGTCGATGAGTACCGCGCCCTGGTGCTGGCCTGGCGCGAAGGCGCGCCGCTGCGCCTGGGCGACGTGGCGACCATCACCGATGGCGCCGAGAACCGCCAGCTGGCCGCCTGGAGCGGCCCCACGCCGGCGGTGCTGGTGAACATCCAGCGCCAGCCCGGCGCGAACGTGATCGCCGTGGTCGAACAGGTGCGGACGCTAATACCGCAGCTGCAGGCCACGCTGCCAGCCGGCGTGCAGATGAACGTGCTGAGCGACCGCACCGAATCGATCCGCGCCTCCGTGCGCGGCGTGCAGAAGGAACTGGTGCTGGCCATCGGCCTAGTGGTGCTGGTCACATGGGTGTTTCTGCGCAACCTGCCGGCCACGCTCATTCCCAGCGTGGCGGTGCCGCTGTCGCTGATCGGCACGTTCGCGGTGATGCTGCTGGCCGGCTATTCGCTCAACAACCTCACGCTGATGGCGCTGACCATCGCCACCGGCTTCGTGGTGGACGATGCCATCGTGATGCTGGAGAACATCGCCCGCCACCTGGAAGACGGCGAAAGCCCGCGCGAGGCGGCACTGAAGGGCGCGGCCGAGATCGGCTTCACCCTGGTCTCGCTCACTGTTTCACTGATCGCGGTGCTGATCCCGCTGCTGTTCATGGCCGACCTGGTGGGCGCGCTGTTCCATGAGTTCGCGGTGACGCTGGCGGTGGCGATCGGTATCTCGCTGCTGGTGTCGCTCACTCTTACGCCGATGTTGTGTGCGCGGTTCCTGAAGCCGCATGCGAAGACCGCGCACGCGCCGGACGTGTTCGACCGCATCATCGCCGTCTACGACCGCCAGCTGCAGTGGGTGCTGCAACGCCAGCCGCTGATGCTGCTGGCCACCGTCGCTACCCTGGCGCTGACCGTGGCGCTGTACTTCGCCGTGCCCAAGGGCTTCTTCCCGGTGCAGGATGCCGGCCTGGTGCAGGGCATCAGCGAAGCCCCGCAGGCGATCTCGTTCCAGGCCATGCGCGAGCGCCAGCAGGCCTTGGCGGCAGCCATCGAAGCCGACGAGGCCGTGGCCAGCGTGTCGTCCTACATCGGCGTGGACGGCAACAACGCCACGCTCAACACCGGCCGCCTGCTGATCGAACTGAAGCCGCATGGCGACCGCGACGGCGCCGCCGTGGTGATGGAACGGCTGCAGCAGCGCGTATCGAAGATTCCCGGCATCACCCTCTACCTGCAGCCGGTGCAGGAGCTGGGCATCGAAGACCGCATCAGCCGCAACCAGTACCAGTTCACCCTGACCACGCCGGAACAGCAGACGCTGGAAACGTGGACGCCGAAGCTGCTGCAGGCGTTGCGCCAGCAGCCGGCACTGCGCGATGTGGCCAGCGACCTGCAGATGCAGGGCCGGCAGGCGCGGGTGAACATCGACCGCGATGCCGCTGCACGCCTGAACGTGAGCGTGGAAGCCGTGGCCGATGCGCTGTACGACGCCTACGGGCAGCGGCAGATTTCCACCATCTTCACCCAGGCCAGCCAGTACCGCGTGGTGCTGGAAGCCGATCCGTCGCGCCAGCCCGGGCCCGAGGCCATCAGCGGCCTGCGCGTGCGCAACAGCGACGGCCAACCCGTGCCGCTGGGCGCGGTGGCGCGGGTGGAACTGGGGCCGGCGGCCCTGCTGCGCAACCATGTGGGCCAGTTCCCGGCGGCCACGCTCTCGTTCAACCTGGCACCGGGCGCCTCGCTGGGCGAAGCCACCGCCGCCGTGGAAGCGGCGCGTACGCAGATCGCCCTGCCCGAAAGCATCGAACTGCGCCTGCAGGGTGCGGCAGCGGCGTTCAGCAGTTCGCTGTCGTCCACGCTGTGGCTGATCCTGGCCGCGGTGGTGGTGATGTACATCGTGCTGGGCGTGCTCTACGAGAGCTTCGTGCACCCGATCACCATCCTATCCACCCTGCCCTCGGCCACGGTGGGTGCGCTGGCCGCGCTGTGGGTGAGCGGGCGCAGCCTCGACCTGATCGCGGTGATCGGCATCGTGCTGCTGATCGGGCTGGTGAAGAAGAACGCGATCATGATGATCGACTTCGCGCTGGACGCGCAGCGCACGCGCGGCATGACCCCGCGCGAGGCGATCCACCAGGCGGCGCTGCTGCGCTTCCGTCCGATCCTGATGACCACGCTGGCGGCGTTGTTCGGCGCGGTGCCGTTGATGCTGGCCAGTGGCTCGGGCGCGGAACTGCGGCAGCCGCTGGGCTGGGTGATGGTCGGTGGCCTGCTGGTCAGCCAGGTGCTGACCCTGTTCACCACGCCGGTGATCTACCTGGCCTTCGACCGCCTGCAGCGCCGGCGCTCGGCCACCATCGCCACGCCTGAAGAGGCGCGCGCATGAGCCCCATCGCACGCCTGGCCCAGGCCTGCGTGCAGCGACCGGTAGCGACGACCCTGCTGGCGGTGGCGCTGGTGCTGGCCGGCCTGCTGGCGCTGCGCCTGCTGCCTGTGGCACCGCTGCCACAGGTGGATTACCCGGCCATCGAAGTGAGCGCCAGCCTGCCCGGTGCCTCGCCCGAGTCGATGGCCGCCACCGTGGCCACGCCACTGGAACGTGCCCTCGGCAGCCTGCCCGGCATCTCGCGTATCGATTCGGCCAGCACCCAGGGCCAGACCTCGGTCGAGCTGAAGTTCGTGCTCGGCCGCGATATCGACGAGGCCGCACGCGAAGTGCAGGCGGCGATCAATCTCGCGCGCGGGCAGCTGCCCAGTGGCATGCCCGGCATGCCGCAGTACCGCAAGGTGAATCCCTCGCAGGCGCCGATCCTGGCGCTGGCACTGACCTCGGACACGCTGCCGCCGGGCCAGCTGTACGACCTGGCCTCCACCGTGCTGGCGCAGAAGCTGTCGCAGGTACCGGGCGTGGGCGAAGTGCAGGTGGGCGGCAGTGCCCTGCCGGCGGTGCGCGTATCGCTGGACCCGAATGCGCTCAACCATGCCGGCCTGGCCCTGGAAGACGTGGCCCAGGTCATCAGCCGCACAAACGCGGTGCGCCCGTTGGGTGCGGTGGGCGATGAGCGCCAGCAATGGCAGCTGGAAGCGCCGCTGCAGCTGCGCCAGGCCGCGCAGTACCGCGAGCTGGCGCTGAAGGTGAGCGACGACCGCACCCTGCGCCTGGGCGATGTGGCGGTAGTGGCCGACGGCGTGGAAGACCGCTACGCCAGCGGTTTCCACAACGAACGCCCGGCGGTGCTGCTGATCGTCAGCCGCCAGCCCGGTGCGAACATCATCGCCACCGTCGATGCCATCCAAGCGCAGCTGCCGCAGCTGCATGCGCTGCTGCCACCCAGCGTGGACATGCGCCTGGTGATGGACCGCTCGCCTGTCATCCGCGCGACCCTGCACGAAGCCGAACTGACCCTGGTGCTGGCCATCGCCCTGGTGGTGCTGGTGGTGCTCGCCTTCCTCGGCCACTGGCGCGCGGCGCTGGTGCCCAGCGTGGCCATCCCGGTGGTGCTGTTCGGCACGCTGGCACTGGTGGCGCTGATGGGGTTCTCGCTCAACACGCTCTCGCTGATGGCGCTGATCGTGGCCGCGGTGCTGGTGGTGGACGATGCCATCGTGGTGCTGGAGAACATCGCCCGTCATCGCGAACTGGGCGCCGACCGCTGGCAGGCCGCGGTGCGGGGCGCGGCGGAAGTGGGCGCCACCCTGCTGTCGATGAACGTGGCGCTGGCCGTGGTGTTCGTCTCCATCCTGTTCCTGGATGACTTCGTCGAGCGCCTGTTCCGCGAATTCTCGCTGACCCTGGTGGCGGCGATGAGCGTGTCGGTGGTCGTTGCGCTGAGTCTGGTGCCGATGCTGTGCGCGCGCCTGTTCGTCGATGACGCGCAGCATGCCTCGCGCTGGCAGCGTGGCAGCAACGCGCTGTTCGAGCGCATACGTGCCGCCTACCTGCGCACGCTGCAGGCCTGCCTGCGCCGGCTGCGCTGGCCGTTGCTGGCCTTCGTGGCGGTCATCGCGCTCAACGCCTGGTTGTTCCAGCAGGTGCCCAAGGGCGTGGTGCCCAAGCAGGACACCGCGCAGCTGCGTGGCTTCGCCCGTGGCGACGATGGCCTCTCGTTCCAGGCCATGCAGCCGAAGATCGATGCCTACCGCAAGCTGCTGCTGTCCGACCCGGCCATCGAGGACATCATCGGCTATATCGGCGGCAGCAACGGGGTCAACAACGCCTTCATCATGATCAAGATGAAGCCGCTGGCCGAGCGCAAGGTGTCCAGCCAGGAGGTGATCGATCGCCTGCGCGCGCGCCTACCCAAGCTGCCCGGCGGCAACCTGTACCTGTGGGTCGACCAGGACATCCGCCTGGAGGGCGGCGGCAGCAGCGGCCAGTACGAGTTCCAGCTGCTGTCGGCGGACATGGCGCCGCTGCGCGAGTGGGCCCCGAAGGTCGGCGCCGCGCTGCGCGCCCTGCCCGAGCTGGTGGACGTGGAAGCACAGGGCGAGGCCGGCATGCGCCAGGTGGTGCTGGACATCGACCGCGAGGCCGCCGCGCGCCATGGCGTGGACCTGAAGACCGTGGCCAACATGCTCAACAATTCCTTCAGCCAGCGCCAGGTCGCCACCCTGTACGACAGCCTCAACCAGTACCGCGTGGTGATGGAGCTGGACCCGAAGCACACCCAGGACCCAGGCACGCTGGCGCGCCTGCAGGTGATCGATGGCAGCGGCCAGCGCATTCCGCTGTCGACCATCGCCAGCTGGCGCTATGGCATGGCGCCGGACCGCATCTACCACAGCGAACAGTTCGCCTCGATCTGGATCGAATTCGCACTGGCGCCGGGTGTCGGCCTGGAACAGGCCACGCAGGCGATCGACACTGCGATGGCGAAACTGATGCTGCCACGCACGGTGCAGGCCAAGCTGTCCGGTGAAGCCGGTGGCCTGGACAGCCTGCGTGCGCGACAGCTGTGGCTGGTGCTGGGCGCGACGCTGGCGGTCTACCTGGTGCTGGGCATCCTCTACGAGAGCTTCCTGCAGCCGCTGGTGATCCTGTCCACCCTGCCCTCGGCCGGCATCGGCGCGCTGCTGGCGCTATGGGTGTTCGGCAACGAACTGAACCTGATCGCGCTGCTTGGGTTGTTCCTGCTGGTGGGCGTGGTGATGAAGAACACCATCCTGCTGGTGGACTTCGCCCTGGCCGGCGAGCGGCGAGGCGTGAGCGCGCACGACGCGGTGATGGAGGCGGCACGGCTTCGCCTGCGGCCGATCCTGATGACCTCGCTGGCGGCGCTGCTGGGCACGCTGCCGCTGGTGCTGGCCAACGGCGAGGGCTGGGAGCTGCGGCAGCCGCTGGGCATCGCGATTGTGGGCGGGTTGCTGGTCAGCCAGTGGCTGACGCTGTACACGACGCCGGCGATGTATCTGGCGCTGGCGAGGATTCGCGCGAAAAGATCCATGTAGAGTCGAGCCATGCTCGACTGCTTTTTGCATAAGTCGAGCATGGCTCGACTCTACAAAAACCGGTACCACCACCCCGGCGATGTACCTGGCGCTGTCGCACTTACGCAGCGCCAGGCGCATCGCCGGTGCGGACGGGTCGGCCTCCAACTCCGACCGACCCTGATCGCGGCCGCACCCCCGCAGGCGCTGGCCGCCATCCACACACATGCCGCAATCAAGCGGCTTCGGACACCTTTACTTCACGGCGGGCACGCACGGCAGCGGCCAAGCGCTCCAGCACGTCCACGGTGGTGTCCCAATCAATGCAGCCATCGGTGATGCTCTGGCCGTAAACCAGCGGCTGGCCTTCCACCAGTTCCTGGCGGCCACCGACCAGATGGCTTTCCACCATCACGCCGACGATGCGCTGTTCGCCGTCTTCCAGCTGGATGGCGATGTCCTCGATCACTTTCGGCTGGTTTTCGGGGTTCTTGAGGCTGTTGGCATGGCTGGCATCGATCATCAGGCGCGTCGGCAGCTTGGCCTTGGCCAGTGCCTGGCAGGCCTCGCCGACGCTGGCCGCGTCGTAGTTCGGCTGCTTGCCGCCACGCAGGATCACATGGCAATCCGGGTTGCCGGTGGTCGACACGATGGCGGTGCCACCCTGCTTGGTGACCGACAGGAAGTGATGCGGGTTGGACGCTGCGCCCACTGCATCGGCCGCGATCTTGACGTTGCCATCGGTACCGTTCTTGAAGCCGACCGGGCAGGAAAGGCCCGAGGCCAGTTCGCGGTGCACCTGGCTTTCGGTGGTGCGCGCGCCAATGGCGCCCCAGGCGACCAGATCGGCGATGTACTGCGGCGAGATCACATCGAGGAACTCGACGCCGGCCGGCAGGCCCAGCTTGTTGATGTCACGCAGCAGGCCGCGGGCAATGCGCAGGCCCTTGTCGATCTTGAAGCTGCCATCCAGGTCCGGATCGTTGATCAGGCCCTTCCAGCCCACCGTGGTGCGCGGCTTTTCGAAGTACACGCGCATGACGATCTCCAGTTCGCCGGCCAGCGCATCGCGCAGGGGCTTCAGGCGCTGGGCGTACTCGATGGCGGCGTGCGGGTCGTGGATCGAGCACGGGCCCACCACCACGGCCAGGCGGTCGTCACGGCCATGCAGGATCTCGTGCAGGGCCGCGCGCGAGGCGCTGACGGTGTCGGAAGCTTCATCGTCGCAGGGCAGCATCGCCAGCAGCTGGGCGGGCGGTGTCAGCGGTTCGATGGTACGGATACGAAGGTCGTCGGTGTGGGGGGGCATTGCGGGGGTTCTCCGGAACGTTGGGGGTCCCCAGCGTGGCGACATGAAAAAAGCCGCCAGGTTCGCTGGCGGCTTTCGGGAATGCGTCTGAAGGTTTCTTCAGGGTGAGCGCAGTCCTTCCTCCGCCGTGGGCTTCGGAAAGTAATACCAATAAAAGTTGGCGTGGACGGCGTTCATGGGATGTATTGATAGCACAGCTTCTGCGCAGTGCAAAATGTTTCATCGGCAACTGCGGGAGCGGTTCAGGCAGGGGTGCCTCAGCGCTTGCCGTGTACTTCCACATCCAGCAGCAGGCCTTCGTGGATGTCCACCCAGCGCTCCACCACGCGGTCCAGTTCCTTCTGCGCCTCGTCCAGCTGCTCGGGGTTGAGCAGGGAACGTGCCGTGTAGAGATCGGAGACGAGCTGCCGCAGCGTCGATTCCAGGATGGCGACCGACGGCCCTTCCAGCCCCGGCAACTGCAGCGCGGGGCTGTCGCCAAGGGTTCCGTACAGGGTGACCTGGAGCTTGCTCTGCATGATCGACGTGCCTGCGGGTGGACATGGGCAGGGGTCATGTTTACCGCGTATTGGTGACAGGCGCATGTGCCGTGGCGCGCCCAGCCTCATTCGGCAGTGGCCAGTGTGAACGCTGTTCGTTGGCAGCCGTGCACGGAAACGAAGATGACGCTTTTCCCCATCATCTGATAGGTTCGTTGCGGCTCCCCTGAGGGGCCGGTATAGTGAGCGCCGACTACGCAGACAGCAGAAAATTCGTCGGCGGAGCTGCGAAGTCCCGCAGGGGGCATATGAAGGGAAATTGTTGGCGCCGGGGCTGTTCGCTTGACTGCGGAAGCCTGCCAATGAGGCCGTCCTTCCTACGTAGTCACTTCAACATCTTTCGTTTCTTGGCCCCGGTCACGTGATAGCACGTCACCGGGGCCAAGTACCTTCTGGATCCAGAAACACGGATTTCCAGTACAGCCGTCGCGTAGTACGGCGTACCCCCGATGTAAAGCTTCTGGTGCGTGTTGAGCATGACGGACTGCTGCTCGCTTCTCCGTGGTGCAGCGTCGGAACCGCCGGGCGGATTGCATCTGATGAGGCTGCGCGGGCTGTACGCTTTGGCCAGAAGCTCATCGATCTCGGAACACATCAGGCCATCTTTCTGCTTACGGGCATCCAGAACGTGCCGTATTTCACCGGGACCGAGCATGACCGCGTAGCAGTTCAACCGTAACCAGCCGTTCTCGTCACAGACCCGATCAAAGTCATCGCATTGCTTTGGCGTGAGCAGGTACGCAAATGCAGGAGCACGCCAATCCTCCGCACCAGCGATGGACTGCCTATCAACGAATCGAACGAGCTCGCGAATGCGATCTGCGAGCGCATATTCCTGGATGACCGACATGACGCTCGCCCTCCATGCGAGCTTTGAAATCCCGCCACGTGGCAAGCCAGAAATTGTCCTGAAGAACTTGGTTTCAGTCGCCGGGAGAAGGCGTCACTGAAGAGGACGCGTCACTTTTCCCCATATGGATAATGTCGTGATCGAACCCGCTTTCGACTCGCTACGTGATACGCCAATGACTTCGTGGCTTCGAAGTTCAACCGTGGAGCAATGCGCTTGAAACAGCGGATTCCATGGCCTGCAGCATGTGCAATACTGCGCCGCGTTTTCATGGCTGTCGCGGATGCTGCGCGCAGGCATGTGCACTAGATGGATTGCCATCGAAAAAGGGTGGCCGGGTCGGCAAAGCCCGTGGAGATGCTGTTTACGTTTGCCGGCCTGCGTCGCTTCGTGCGGCGCCGGCTGGCAATCCGTCCGCGTTCCATGGCGGGCGGTGCGTGGGGGCGCTTGCGCCCGCCGGTATCAGCATCTCCCGGTCTTTGCCGCCACGTACCGTCCGCCACCTATTCCGGTGGCGCTGCCGTCCTCTCTGTACGGAGCACACGCCATGAACGCAAAGCACGTCCCCTTCCCTGGTAGCGGCCACAACGACCCGGCCAACACCGAAGACGCTGCCCCTGATCCCCACGGTTTCATCGCCAACCTGCAGCGTATCGGCGCAGGCTGCGGCAGCGATGGCCTTCCCTGGCCCGAACCGAACCTGCCGATCGGCCGACGCATCCAGTTGTCCGATGGCGATTGCGCGCTTGCCGGGCTGCGTATCGTGCATGAGATGCTGCTGGCCGCCGAGCGCAGCCGCCAGATTGGCGGGCCGGAACATGATGTTGGTCCACGCGTGATGGAAGGCCTGATGATGGCCTGCCTGGAACTGGGCACGCATGCGGCCGAGCGGGTGCGGCCGCAGTAGAGCTACAGCGCCACTCGATTCGATAACTGCCTGCCAGCCGTGCAGTGATCTGCACGGCTGGTGACTACGCCATGGCTCGAGTTCTTCTAGGCGCTGGCCTCCAGACATTCCGACCTATGCTGTTGACGTATTCCACCAAAGACCAAACGTCCAGAGACCTGTAGCCCCAACTGATCGACGCACAGAATCGCAGTTCAGCTTGGGTGGAATGCGGGTCAGCCTGCGTCAGATATTCCTTACTACACAACGAGCTTGACGATGGCCGGATCATGCATCAGTTTCTGTCGCCACGAGCGGTTACTAGGACTTCGGGAACAGGTAGTGAATAAAACCCATCGTTTCACGCGTTCAAGCAGCAGTGGCCACCTGCTGGTGCTGGCCTGCGTGCTTATGGCCTCTTTGGCGGGCTGCGCAGTAGATGGACCAAGCGTGGGGGCCGTCCAAAACAACAAAAGCACCCCCATGATTCCGGTTGACGAAGTACGTGGGCAGAAGGGCGAGAAGAATCAGCCTGCCGCAGCTGGAAGTGTTTCCTTGCCACGCGCAACACGGCAAGGCATGGGCTTCGACGATGACCCATGGGGAGCCACGAACGTACAGGAGCAGCACTGGTTGGATCGGCATGGATACCCGAACAAGGAACAGCATGAGACGTTCACCGGCGCCTCCGACGGCATCCTTTGGAGTGCGGCCAATGCTGGGGACATCGTTGCCCAAGTCATGTTGGACACGCGGGCGCTGCCGGAGCGCGAAGCCCTGGATCGACTGTTGATCAAAGGCGCCGAGGGCAATCTTTATGCGCTGCAGTCTGCCGCGTCGTTCTTTGCGGGAAGCACGCAAGGTGATGTGGTCACCGGCTACGCAATTGCACGGGTCGCCGAGATGAGAGGAGATACATCACTGGCACTGGCCAGAGAAATGATGTTCAGAGCCCCATTGACCGTCGAACAGCGAATGCGTGGTGAAGCGGAAGCGCTGAAGCTCAGCAGAACGCTGGATGCCATATATCGGGAAAAAACCGGAGGCGAGTTCATCCCCGATCCTCGACCGCTACCGTCTGAGTAGTTGTTCGTTTCACACGCAAGGAGCAAAAGTTGAAACCGTCTGTAAAGCTGTGCCTGATTTCTGCTGGATGTTGCGCCGGTATTGCAATCGCCTGTTCAGAGCTACCCATCCCACCCCTTCCTCCCTTGAAAGTCGATATCAAGGACATCTCAAAGGAGCGCGCCGCAGGCGCCAGCGATCCTTTTGCCTCGGCCTTCAACAAGAAGCTGGATGAAGCTGCGGAGAAGGTTGTTGGCACCGCTGTTTGGCGCAACAACTACTTCAAAGGAAATGTGAGTTACACCACAAGGATCATGATGATGACCGGGCGCGCCATGATTCACGTTGAGAAGCCCTGCGGCCAGCGTGCACAGGACTCATCGAATGATGGAAGCACTGCTGCGCAACCTGGGGCTGGTGGTGGTGGTGGTGGTGGTGGTGGCGGCGGCGGCGGCATCGGAGGCTGGCTTCCCGGAGGGGGAGGTTGTTACGGCAATTGCCAACCCCCTTATGGAGAAGTTGGACCGATCGAGCAGGCTTGACAGCCCAATGAGCGAAACCAATGAACGGAGCTTGCCGCGAATTCTGGATTACAGCGAAGCGTAGCGACTGACGCGCTCGCCATTTATCGCAAGCAAAGTTCAATTGCAGGAAGCTAGGCGCAAACGCCCGGCGTTTCCCTCTCAACGCGTGTGCGATATAGCGCCGTGCGCTATGAATGCCGCGGACGCACTCGACGTTCTTCGCAGACATCTACTCTAGATAGATTGCCACCGAAAAAGGGCGGCCGGGTCTGGAAGCCCCTGCGACAGAAGAAACGTTTGCCAGCCGGCGCCGCGTGTTGCGGCGCCGGCTGCCATATCGTCCGCGTTCCGTGGCGGGCGGCGCGTGGGGACCCAAGGGTCCACCGGTTTACTTCTGTTTCCCGGCTTCCAGACACGTACCGTCCGCCACCTATTCCGGTGGTGCTGCCGTCTTCGCTGGACGGAGCACACACCGTGAACGCAAAGCACCTCCCCTTTCCCGGTAGCGGCCACAACGATCCGGCCAATTCCGAAGACGCTGCCCCTGATCCCCACGGTTTCATCGCCAACCTGCAGCGCATCGGCGCGGGCTGCGGCAGCGATGGCCTTCCCTGGCCTGAGCCGAACCTGCCGATCGGCCGACGCATCCAGTTGGCCGATGGCGACTGCGCCTTGGCCGGGCTGCGCATCGTGCATGAGGTGATGCTGGCCGCCGAGCGCAGCCGCCAGCATGGCGGCCCAGAGCATGATGTCGGCCCGCGCGTGATGGAGGGCCTGATGATGGCCTGCCTGGAACTAGGTACGCATGCGGCAGAGCGGGTACGGCCGCGGTAACCAGGCCTTGGCGGAGACTGGGGAGCCGCCGGGCATGGCCCGGCGCTACCGGATGGCGTGGGGGGTTCATCCACGCATGGCGTGGATCTACTCGTGGGTTGCCAGATCGTGCAGGTGCTGCGGCATGGCATCCACGGCACCTACCGTATTGGTGGTGGTGAAGTACTCATGCCAGCCTGTGGCGCTGATGCCGGCGACCAGTGCATCGGCGTCGGCGCGGCTGGCGCACTGCCAGACGGCGTAGAACTGTTCGGCGCTGCCATGCGGCACATCACGGGCGATGCGGCCCATGGCCAGCGGCGTGATGCGCGCCGCGTCGAACTGCTGCATGCCAGCGCCAATGCGGGCAAAGAAGGCGTTGCGTTGCTCCGGCGAGAGTGGGGCCCAGGCGGGAGTGGCGGTGTAGTGCTCGATGAGGATGTGGGGCATTGGGGCCTACCTTGGGGTGGTGGGGTTGGAGCGTCCGCCGGGCATGGCCCGGCGCTACCGGCGTGGTGGCGTTGCCGGTGGGTGGCCGGCGTTACCGGAGGGAGCGTTGGGCGCGCTTGCGGATGTATGCGTTTGCTGCGCTGCTGTGTTCGCGTTGCCAGCGCGCGCAAAGGTCGCGCACCCACTTCGGTTGCATCTTGCTGGCATCGTTGAGCCAGTTGCCCACCGAGTCCTGCACGTAGCGTTCGGGGTCGTTGGCCAGGGCGTCCAGCAGCGGCAGTGCGTGCTGCGGCTGTTGATTGAAGAGTGAAATGTGCGTGGCCCATACGCCGCGCGGGCGCAGTGCTTCGCAGGCAAAGCGACGGAGGTAGGGCGAGGCAGCGCTTGTCCACGGCAGCAGCAGCGTCAGCGCCTGCAGCGGCGCGGCCACGAGGTCGGCGCGTAGGGCCAGCCAGGCCCATTCGCGCACGCCGAAATGTTGGTCGTCAGCCAGGGGCTGTATCGCCTGCAGCTTTTCGCTGAGCCCCAACGTGGCATCACTGCCGATGAGGTAACAGGCCCAACCTCGCACGGTGTCCGAGGGGTGCGACTGCCAGTGAATGACAGCCCCCTGCCCCGCTTCCCGCAGCAGTGCTGCCGCCAGCGCCATGCGCCGGGTGATGCCCTTGCTGGCGGCATCGCGCATGCGCTGTACGGCGGAATCTGGCAGCTCCACCACCGTCTGCAGCAACGTTGCGAAGTCCACCGCAAGGCACTCGGCCAGATGCGTGCTGGCGGCTAGGCCGGTGTCGAGTTCGTGCTTCCGCGCCGCACTGATGGCCTGACTCACGGCGTCGCGTCCCGCCCGCTGTCGGTGTGCTGCCAGACCTTGGCCAGGAGCTTCGAGAGCTGCGCCTGTTCACTGGTATCCAAGCTGTTGAAGAGTCCACCGATCCACTGCGTGTGCTGGTTGAACAGTTCCTCGGCCAGGCGTCTGCCGCGGGGGGTCAGCACGACCTGCAGACGGCGGCCGTCGTCGGCATCGTGCCTGCGTTGCAGCAGGCCTTCGCGCTGCAGTCCATCCAGCAGGCCACTGATGGTGGCGCGGGTGACGCCTGCGCGTTCGGCCAGCTCGTGCGGGGGCAGCGTGCCGCCAGCGCCATGCAGCAGGAACAGCACGATGAAGCGGCCTTCACTGAGGCCATGCGGTGCGAGGCGTGTGGCGCAGTCGCGGTCGATGGCGGTGGAGAGGGAAAGCAGCTGGAAACACAGGCGGAGCTGCGCCAGGTTGGCGTGGCCGCGACGGGCAGCTTCGTTGATGAGGGCGGTGTGTTTTGCTTCCAGCACTTCGATCACAATTATGATTAGGCGCCTAATCATATTCGGGAGCGAATGGATACTGCAAGCGGAGAGGGAAGATTCATCCACGCATGGCGTGGATCTACCGACCTCAGTGCAGCTGCAGGCGGGCGATCAAGCCGCCACCTTCCCGCTGCAGCAGCTGCAGTTGGCCACCGTGGCTGCGGGCGGCATTGGCGGCCACGGCGAGGCCGAGACCGGTGCCGCCGGTTGTGCGGCTGCGCGAGGTTTCGCTGCGCTGGAAAGGCTGCAGGAGGCGCTCCCGATCTTCGGCGGGGATGCCGGGGCCACGGTCCATGATATCCACCTGCAGCAGCGCGTCCAGCTGCGCAGCACGTAGTTCCACCGCTCCCGCATAGCGGCCGGCGTTGTCGATCAGGTTGTCCAGCGCGCGACGCAGCAGCAGAGCATCGGCCTGCCAAGGCAGGGTGACGGGTAGTTCAGCAGCAACCTCAATGCCGCGCAGGCGCGCGGCCTGCGCGCAGTCTTGCAGCAGAGGGACCAGGTCTATCGTCTGCAGCTGCGGAGGCTGCAGTTCGCCACGGGCGTAATCCAGCACCTGCTCGATCATGGCGTTCATGCGCTCGATATCAGCCACCATGCGCGCGGCCTGCGCGGGAGGCGCAAACTCGGCGCGCAGGCGCAGGCCGGTGAGCGGCGTACGCAGGTCGTGTGCGACCGCCGCCAGCATGCGCGTCATCTGCTGCGCCTGCTCGCGCAGGCGGGTGCGGCCTGCATCCAGGGCCACGGCAAGCATCTGCACTTCGCGTGGGCCGTCGTCGGGCAGCGGCGTCGGTGCGTGCAGATCGAGATGGGCGCTGGCATCAGCCAGGCGCCGCAGCGGACGACCAAGTCGCGCAGCTGCCCAAGCGGCCAAGGGCGCCAGCAGCACCATGCCGCCCAGCAAGGCCAGCAGCACCTGCCTTCGCCAGGCCGCCAGATCGCTGTAGGCACTGCTGACCACGCGCCAGCGCCCATCGGCCTGCTGCACGGCCAGCTCGAATGGGGGCCACGGCAGGCTGGCCAGCACCTGCTGCGCGGCGTCCAGTGCTGCCGTATCGCCGCCACTGCCCTGCCCCGCACCCGCGGCGATGACATGAATGTCCGGCGGCTTGCTGTTGCCCGGCCACACCAGCCGAACGTGCTGCGCATGCCGCTGCAATCCTTCCGCGGCTACGTACAGCAAGTGCGCATGGCCGGTTCCTTCAGGAGCCCGGGCACGCACGTCCACACGCAGCCCCACGCTGTCAGCCGGGCGCTCTCCGCGCAGCACCTGCATGGCCTGGTCCAGCCGCATCTGCGGTGCCGCCGGGCGCGGCAGCCAGCCCACCACGGCCATGCTGACCGCCGTGGCCAGCAGCAGGCTGCTGAAGGCCAGCATCGCGATCCAACGGGCGGTGCTCCAACGTCGCGTGCCCCAGCGCACGCTCACAGGCGTTGCACCGCTGCGCCGAAGCGATAGCCCTCACCCCGCAGGGTCTGCACCAGGCCATCACCGCCGCTGGCGGCGTGGGCGAGCTTGCGGCGCAGGCGGCTGATGGCCAGGTCCACGGCACGGTCCACGCTGTCACTGTCGTCGCCGCGAGTGAGCTGCATCAACCGTTCGCGGTCCAATACGCGGCCGGGACGCTCGGCCAGCGCCTGCAGCAATGCGAACTCACCGCGACTGAGCGCCACTTCGCTGCCGTCTGGGGCCAGCAGCCGACGCTGCTCGGGCAGCAGGCGCCAGCCATCGAACCGTAGTTCAAACGACGTCCGTGCGCGCAGCTTGTCCTGCCGGCGCAGCAGCGCACGTACGCGGGCCAGCAGCTCGCGCGGGTCGAAGGGTTTGGACAGGTAGTCATCGGCGCCCATTTCCAGCCCGATGACGCGGTCCGGTGCGCTGCCCATGGCCGACAGCATCAGGATGGGAATGGCGCGCGACTGCAGGCGGCGACACACCGACAGGCCATCTTCGCCGGGCATCATCCAATCCAGGATGATGGCATCGGGGCGCTCTACCTGCAGCAGCACATCCAGGCTGGCTGCATCCGCTGCCACGCGTACGCGGTAGCCGTGCAGCAGCAGGTGGTCGGCAATGGCATCGCGGATGCTGGCATCGTCATCCACGACGATGAGGGTGGCGGTAGCATTCATGCGACAAGTATGACGGCGCTGTGTATCGGCCTGGTATCAAGACGGACACACCGGTACGACGCACGTGGTGCGGAATGACCGCTCTTTCCCGAGGAGTTCCCCGATGCGCATGGCCCTGCTGCCCCTGTTGATCGCTTCGTTGCCGCCTGCGGCTGAACCGGCCGCCCTGCACAGCCTGCCGATGACGATGCAGGCAAGCCACCCGACCGTGCGCGGTACGCTGGATGGACACCACGAGTTGCTGAATCTGGTGGTGGACAGTGCCGCCAGCGCAACCTTGCTGGATACGGCCGTGGTGCAGCGCTTCCAGCTGCAGGACCAGAACGCACGCAACCACGACGCGCAGGGCGCCAGCGCGGGCGGGTTGACACTGCGCAGCACGCGCAGCGTGGCGATGGCGCTGGGCAGCCTGCAACTGCAGGTGACTGCATTGCAGGCCGACCTGGCCAGCCTGTCTTCGTCGCGCGCCGCGCCGTTGCACGGCATCATCGGCCAAGACATCACTGCGCGCTTCGATACGCGCTGGGATTTCGCCAATGCACGCCTGAGGCTGTGGCCGGCGCAGACGCTGCCCACCTCGGCGGCGCACTGCCAGGGCAACGCCCTGCCCGACCGCAGCGGGGTGTTGAAGGGTTTCGGCTTTGTCACCCTGCAGCTGGGCGATGACGGCGTGGAGGCCATCGGCGTGGTCGATACCGGTTCGGTCCAGACCATCCTCAACGACGCGGCAGCGCGTGCGTTGGGCCTGCGCACCGATGGCAGCGATGTGCGTGTGCGGGCGCGCAGCAAGGGCAGCGAAGGGCTGGGTGGCAAGCCGACGCCAACGTGGCTTTACACCCTGCCCGCGCTGGCCAGTGCGGGGTGGCAGCACCCCGCGGTGGAAGTGCGCATCAGCGAATTGCCGGTGTTCCGGGCGATTGGGCTGGACCAACAGCCGGCGGTGATCCTCGGTGCGGACGTGATGCAGGGTGGCCAAGTGGACATCAGTGCAGGGGCCGAGCGCATCTGCCTGCGACGGTAGCCGCGCGGGATTTACGCGATCTTGGCAGAAGGCGCAGTATAAGAACCACACACTTGTCTTCCTGGACGACCGCATGACCCCTTCGCAAGCCGATGCCATTGCCAGCGCCGTGATGCAGCCCGACCACCGGCGTGACGAGATCGCCGCGCGCCAGCAGGAGGAGATGCAGCAGCTAAAGCGCCAGCGGAGGGCGGCCGCCATCGGCCTGGTCGGCATGGCCGCAGGCGGGTTGATTGCCTACCAGTTGGGGCTGCCTTGGGTGAAGGGCGTGCTGTATGGCGGTGTGCCGACGTTTTTCATCGCCAAGGTCTGGTTGGATCGGCGCGCGTTGCGCGGCTGAGGTCGCGCGCGGTTCATCCACGCATGGCGTGGGATGCACCCCAAGAAAAAACCCCGCCTTCCGGCGGGGTTTTTCATTACGTCGGGAACGCGTGGACTTAGAAGTCCATGCCGCCCATGCCACCCATGCCGCCCATGCCACCGGCGCCGCCCATGGCCGGCTCGTCCTTCTTCGGAGCTTCGGCAACCATGGCTTCGGTGGTGATCATCAGGCCAGCGATCGAGGCAGCGTTCTGCAGCGCCGAACGGGTCACCTTGGTCGGGTCCAGGATGCCGAACTGCAGCATGTCGCCGAACTCGCCGGTAGCGGCGTTGTAGCCGAAGCTGCCGGTGCCTTCCTTGACCTTGTTGATGATGACCGACGGCTCTTCACCGGCGTTGGCCACGATTTCGCGCAGCGGGGCTTCCATCGCACGCAGGGCGATCTGGATGCCGTGGTTCTGGTCTTCGTTGGCGCCCTTCAGGCCAGCCAGCGAGGTGACCGCACGGACCAGGGCAACGCCGCCGCCCGGGACCACGCCTTCTTCAACGGCTGCACGGGTAGCGTGCAGGGCGTCGTCGACGCGATCCTTCTTTTCCTTCATTTCGATTTCGGTCGAAGCGCCGACCTTGATCACGGCAACGCCGCCGGCCAGCTTGGCCACGCGTTCCTGCAGCTTCTCGCGGTCGTAATCCGAGGAGGTGTCCTGGATCTGGGTCTTGATCTGGCCGACGCGTGCGTCGACGGCAGACTTTTCACCCACGCCATCGATGATGGTGGTGTTTTCCTTGGAAACCTGCACCTTCTTGGCGCGGCCGAGATCCTTGATGGTGGCCTTTTCCAGCGACAGGCCCACTTCTTCGGAGATCACGGTGCCGCCGGTCAGCACGGCCATGTCTTCCAGCATCGCCTTGCGACGGTCGCCGAAGCCCGGAGCCTTGACGGCCACGACCTTGACGATGCCACGGATGGTGTTGACCACCAGGGTCGCCAGCGCTTCGCCTTCGACTTCTTCGGCAACGATCAGCAGCGGCTTGCCGGCCTTGGCGACGCCTTCCAGCACCGGCAGCAGGTCACGGACGTTGGAGATCTTCTTGTCGTGCAGCAGGATGAACGGGTCATCCAGGTCAGCGGTCTGCGACTGCTGGTTGTTGATGAAGTACGGGGACAGGTAGCCGCGGTCGAACTGCATGCCCTTGACCACGTCCAGCTCGTTGTCCAGGCCCGAGCCTTCTTCAACGGTGATCACGCCTTCCTTGCCGACTTCCTTCATCGCGTCAGCGATGATCTGGCCGATCGACTCGTCCGAGTTGGCCGAGATGGTACCGACCTGGGCGATCGCCTTGTCGTCGGCGGTCGGCTTGGAGATGTTCTTCAGCTCGGCAACGGCGGCCACGACGGCCTTGTCGATACCGCGCTTGAGGTCCATCGGGTTCATGCCGGCGGCAACAGCCTTGGCGCCTTCGCGGATCAGGGCCTGGGCCAGCACGGTGGCGGTGGTGGTGCCGTCGCCAGCGTCGTCGTTGGTGCGGGAAGCAACTTCCTTCACCATCTGCGCGCCCATGTTCTCGAACTTGTCAGCCAGTTCGATCTCCTTGGCGACGGAGACGCCGTCCTTGGTGATGGTCGGAGCGCCGAAGCTCTTTTCCAGCACGACGTTGCGACCCTTCGGGCCCAGGGTGGCCTTGACGGCATTGGCGAGAACGTTGACGCCGCGCACCATGCGCGAACGGGCGTCTTCACCGAAACGAATATCCTTGGCAGCCATTGCGATTACCTCGATGTTTGCGCCGGGCCGGGCCCGGCGACGGAAAGGGATGTCTTACAGGAAAGCAGGTCGCGCCGAGGCTCAGCCGATGATGGCGAGCACGTCGTCTTCGCGCAGGACCTTGTACTCGACGCCTTCGCTCTTGTACGAGCTGCCGGCGTACTGGCCGTAGATGACCTTGTCGCCAACCTTCAGCGACGGAGCGCGCACGGTGCCGTTGTCCAGGGCCTTGCCCGGGCCGACGGCGACGACTTCACCCTTGGTCGACTTTTCCTTGGCCGAATCCGGAATGACGATGCCACCGGCGGAGATTTCGTCGGCTTCGATCGGCTTGACCACAACGCGGTCGTGCAGCGGCTTGATGTTCATAGGGACCTCTTAAGTTGTTGATTGGTCTAAAAAAGTCCGGCGATGTTAGCACTCACCCCAGGTGACTGCCAGCATTGCTCGCGAAAAAACCCGACAGGTCGGGAGCAGGACAGAGATGGAGCTGCCCTTGGGCCTTTCAAGCCCCGCCACGGAAAAATTTTCGACGGTGCGCTGCGGCGGGGACAGACGGCGGGACCGACAGGTTCCCGCATTTTTGGTGATCCACGTCGCAGTGTCAGATATCTGACGTTCAGTTACGGCAAAGTGTCACGCGTTCGGCCTTAGGCTCGCCCGGCATTCCCAATCACAAGGAGTAGTCGATGCGATTGCTGTCCCCGCTTGCCGCCGCCTGCCTGCTGGCGCTGGTCGCCGCGCCGGCCCAGGCCGAGGTCTTCAT
This sequence comes from Stenotrophomonas sp. SPM, assembly GCF_003105135.1. Lineage (NCBI taxonomy): Bacteria > Pseudomonadati > Pseudomonadota > Gammaproteobacteria > Lysobacterales > Lysobacteraceae > Stenotrophomonas > Stenotrophomonas sp. SPM. The sequence goes on from NZ_QETL01000046.1 coordinate 23,489, forward strand.
CAACGAACTGCACTACGACGACAGCACCCCAGCCGGTGACGTCGGCGAAGCCATCGAAGTGGTCGCCACCGCTGGCGAGGACCTCTCCGGCTACCGCCTGTATCTCTACAACGGCGCCAACGCTTCGGCCGCCGTGGTCTACGACAACAAGCCCGTGCCGGCTGGCAGCGCAGCCGGCTGCGGCAGCGCCACGATCGCCGTGGTCACCTACCCGACCAACGGCCTGCAGAACGGCCCCAACGATGGCATCGCCCTGGTCGACGCCAGCGGCAAGGTGGTCCAGTTCCTCAGCTACGAGGGCGCCATCACCGCCTCCGGTGGCCCCGCCGCCGGCATGACCAGCCAGAACATTCCGGTTGCCGAAACCAACAGCACCGCCCCGGGCACCTCGCTGCAGCTGACCGGCAGCGGCAGCCAGTACGCCCACTTCACCTGGGCCGAGTCGGCCGGTGAGACCTTCGGCCGCTGCAACAACAACCAGACCTTCAGCGGCGGTGGCGGCACCCCGGGCGGCCCGAACACCCCGCCGTCGGTGACCACCACGACCCCGGCACAGGGCAGCAGCACCTTCCCGGTCGCGGCCGATCTGGAAGTGGTGTTCAGCGAGACGGTGAACCTGGCCAGCGGCGCCTTCGCCCTGAGCTGCGGGACCTCCGGCAGCGTGCCGCTGACCTGGCCGGGCAGCGGCAAGACCGTAAAGCTGTCGACCAACACCGCCCTGGTGGCCGGTGAGGCCTGCCGCTTCGACATCCGCGCCTCGCGCATCACCGACAGCCAGGGCGCACGCCCGGCCGCTGACAGCCGCATCGCCTTCACCGTGGCCAGCACCACCGGCAACCCGGACCCGGGCAATCCCGGCAACCCAGGCACCCCGGCGGGCTACTACTCCAAGGTCAACACCTCCAGCCCGAGCCAGCTGCGCTGCTCGCTGCACGAGACCATCAAGGGCCACACCGCGTACCCGTACAGCGGCTCGGGCACCAGCACCTGGACCATCCTGGAAATCGCCGACGAAGATCCGAACAACAGTGGCAAGATCCTCGACGCCTACCGCAACCACAGCTACACCAAGGTGAGCAGCCGTGCGGGCACGGGCAGCGGCCTGACCTACAACCGCGAGCACACATGGCCGAACTCGCTGGGCTTTGCCAGCACCACCGGCGACAAGGGCCTGCCGTACGCCCCGTACACCGATACCCACATGCTGTACCTGACCGATGCGCAGTGGAATGCCGACCGCGGAAACAAGCCGTTCGGCAAGTGCGATGCCAACTGCGGCGAGCGCGCCACGGAGGCCAACAACGGCCAGGGCGGCGGCAGCGGCGGCTACCCGGGCAATTCCAACTGGGTGCGTACCCCCGACGGCAACACCGGCACCTTCGAGGTGTGGGGCAAGCGCAAGGGCGACATGGCGCGTGCGGTGATGTACATGGCCATCCGTTATGAGGGCGGCAAGGATGCGGCCACCGGCCAGTCCGAACCGGACCTGGAACTGACCGACGACCGCAGCAAGATCGTCAAGACCAGCAGCTCGCCGGCCTACATGGGCCTGCTGTCGACCCTGATCGACTGGCACCTGTCCGATCCGCCGGATGATGCCGAGCGTGCCCGTAATGACGTGATCTACTCGTTCCAAGGCAACCGCAACCCGTTCATCGACCACCCTGAGTGGGCGACCCCGGGCCTGTTCACCTCCGCCAAGCCGGCCACCTGCCAGCTGGCCAACTGACCGCGCAACGCAGCGGTCCACGCCGCCGCCGGGCCCTGACCCGGCGGCGGCCCTATACTCGGCGGTCATGTCGACCGTCGATCCCGTCCTGCTGCTGTTGACCACCTGCCCGGACCGGGCCAGTGCCGAGCGCATCGCGCACGCGCTGGTCGGCGAGCGCCTGGCTGCGTGCGTCACCCGGCTGGAAGGAGCGCAGTCGACCTACCGCTGGCAGGGCGCCATCATCACCGACGCCGAACTGCAGTTGCTGGTGAAGACCACGGCGAGCCGCGTCGATGACGTAATCGCCCGCATCGTCGAACTGCATCCGTATGAACTCCCGGAGTGCATCGCGGTCGAAACCCGGGCCGGCCTGCCGGCGTATCTGGACTGGATCCGGGCGCAGACCCGGGAGGACACCGATTGATGAAGTTGTTTGCTCGTGGCGCCGCGCTGTGCGCCCTGCTGTGGCTGGCCCTGCCCGCCTTCGCGCTGGATGAGAAGGACCTGCTGCCGGTCGATCAGGCGTTCGCGCTGACCGCCAGTGCGCCCGAACGTGGCCAGATCCAGCTGCAGTTCAAGATCGCCCCCGGCTATTACCTGTATCGCCACCGCACCAGCGTCAAGGCCGACCCGGCCTTCAATGCCGGTGCGCTGCAGATGCCGGCCGGCAACAAGCACCACGACGATTTCTTCGGCGAGGTGGAAACCTACCGCGAGCGCCTGCAGGCCACCCTGCCCGGCGCGCCGACCGATGCGGCCGGCACCATCAGCCTGGAAGTGCGCTACCAGGGCTGCGCCGATGCCGGCGTGTGCTACCCGCCGCAGAAGCGTGTGGTGCAGGTAACCCTGCCCGGCGCGGGCGGCAAGGCCGCGGTGCCCACCGCGCGCGTCACCGGCGTCACCCCCTTCAACAACCCGCTGGCCGGTGCCGGCAGCAACGGCGGCCTGCGCCTGCCGGGCGCCAGCAACAGCCAGGCGCTGCCGCTGCCGTCGGAACAGGCCTTCGGCTTCGATGCCATCGCCAGCGACGGCAATACCCTGCTGCTGCGCTTCACCCCGGCGCCGGGCTACTACCTGTACCGCGACCGCACCTCGCTGAAGCTGGAAGGCAGCACCGGCGTGCTGGTCGACAAGCCGCGCTGGCCGGCCGCGCAGGCGCATCGCGACGAGCACTTCGGTGATGTCTCGGTGTACTTCAACCAGGTGGAAGTGCCGCTGCCGCTGCGCCGCACCCGCGCCGAGGCCGTGGACAGCACCCTGGTGGTGACCTTCCAGGGCTGCCAGACCGATGGCATCTGCTACCCGCCGATGACCCGCCGGGTGAAGCTGTCCATTCCCGCCGGCAAGCTGACTGCCGCCGCTGACACCGCCGCTGCTGCACCGGCCGCCGCCAGCGACATCCCGCGCGAAGACGCCGACGGCACGCCACGCCGCCTGCTGCCGACCGTGCCCAACGATGCCGCGGACGCCGCCGGTGATGGCGCAGCCGGGGGCGATGCCTTCGCTGCCGATGCGCAGCAGGACAACGCCAAGCGCACCAAGCCGCCGGGCAGCGTGCCCAAGACCGACAGCTCGCTGCTGTGGGTGTTGCTGCTGGCGCTGGGCGGTGGCCTGGTCCTGAACCTGATGCCCTGCGTGCTGCCGATCCTGTCGCTGAAGGTGTTGAGTCTGGCGCAGAGCGGCGAGAGCGCCGAGCGCGCCCGCAGCCATGCCCTGTGGTACACGCTGGGCGTGCTGGTGGCGTTCGCGGTGATCGGTGCGCTGATGGTTGGCCTGCGCATGCTCGGCAACGCAGTGGGCATCGGCTTCCAGCTGCAGCACCCGGGCGTGGTGGCGGCGCTGGCCTACATCATGTTCGCCGTCGGCCTGAGTCTGTCCGGTGTGTTCACCATGGGCGGCGGCATCGGCAACTTCGGCCAGTCGCTGGCCCGCCGCAGCGGCCCGGCCGGTGATTTCTTCACCGGCGTGCTGGCCTGCGTGGTCGGCAGCGCCTGCGTCGGCCCGTTCTTCGGTCCGGCCGTGGCCTATGCCTTCGTGGCCCCGCCGATCGCGGCGATGCTGGTGTTCCTGTTCCTCGGCCTGGGCCTGGCCCTGCCGTTCCTGCTGATCGGCTTCGTGCCGGCGCTGGCCCGCCGCCTGCCCAAGCCGGGCCCGTGGATGGAAACGCTGAAGCACGTGCTGGCCTTCCCGATGTATGCGGCTGCGCTGTGGCTGCTGTGGGTGCTGGGCAAGCAGCGTGGCGTGGATGGCATGGCGCTGGCCCTGGGCGGCCTGCTGCTGCTGACCGCCGGCCTGTGGCTGTTCGAAACCAGCCGCTGGCGCAGCAAGCGTGGCGCCAGCCTGCTGGGCGTGCTGCTGGCCCTGGCCGCGCTGGGCCCGGTGTGGGGCGTGTCCCAGCTGCAAGCGCCGGCGCGTGCCGCGCAGGCGGCCAGCGACAACGTGGTGGATTACTCGCCGCAGATGCTGGACCGCCTGCGCGCGGACAACCGCGTGGTGTTCGTGAACATGACCGCCGACTGGTGCGTGAGCTGCAAGGCCAACGAACGCGCGGTGCTGTCGCGCCCGGAGTTCAAGGAACTGCTCAAGCGCACCAACGCGGTGTACATGCGCGGCGACTACACCAACGTCGACCCGCAGATCACCGCGTTCCTGGATGAGCACAAGGCCGTGGGCGTGCCGCTGTACGTGGTGTACGGCCCGGGCGCACCGCCGACCGTGCTGCCGACCCTGCTGACCCAGGCCCTGGTGGAAGAAGCGCTGCTGCGCACCGCCCGATGAGTTGGCAGCGGCCCGCACTGCTGTGGACAGCGGTGCTGGCCGCCGGCCTCGGCCTGTGGGCCGGGCATCGGTTGACGCCGGTGGCTTCGACGCCTCCTGATGTGAAACCCCCGATTCCTGTCCTGCGCGCCGGTGATGCCCTGCCGGCGCTGGTGCTGCCTGGTGTGGACGGGCAACCGCTGGATATCCGCCAGCGTTTCAGCGGCCGGCCGCTGCTGGTGAACGTGTGGGCCAGCTGGTGTGGGCCCTGCATCGAGGAAATGCCCGAGCTGGCCCGCTTCGCCGAAGCGCAGGGCGATGGCGGTGTGCAGGTGCTGGGCCTGGCGCTGGATACGCCGGAGGGCGTGGCGGATTTCCTGCAACGGGTGCCGGTGGGCTACCCGATCGTGCTCGATACCCCGGGCCCGCGCGATGCCAGCGTGCAGCTGGGCAATGCGCAGGGGCTGCTGCCGTACAGCGTGCTGTTCGATGCGCAGGGACGGAGGGTGAAGGCGAAGCTGGGACCGTTCGAGCACGGTGAGATTGCAGGCTGGGTGGAGTGAGTTTCTTTGCAGGGCTTGCAGCCCTGCACCTGCCGAATCAACGTCAACGTCAATAGCCAGAGCGGCATTCCGTGGGATGGCGGGGCGCTGTGGGTTTGCGGGGACGCCGTGAACCCATCCATGGGGGCTTGGTCGCCGCATCCATGCGGCTCAC
>NZ_QETL01000047.1:0-28328 GCF_003105135.1 Stenotrophomonas sp. SPM
CAGGGCTGCAAGCCCTGCCGAAAACCCCGACAACATCCATGTCCGAATCCGGCGAGTATCTCCCCCCGCCCCGCCCTAGACTGGCGCCATGGACACCGCCCCCACCCTCGACCACGCCGCCTGCGACCGCGCCCGTCTGGCCCGCGACGCGCGCTTCGACGGCGTGTTCTTCACCGCCGTGCGCAGCACCGGCATCTATTGCCGCCCGGTCTGCCCAGCACCGCCGCCGAAGCCGCGCAACATCAGCTACTACCCGACCGCCGCCGCAGCCGCTGCCGCCGGCTATCGACCGTGCCTGCGCTGCCGCCCAGAACTCGCCCCGCAGGCACAGCAGGCATTGGCCGGGCAAACCGTGCAGCGCGCCCTCGCGCTCATCCATGCCGGCTTCCTGCAGGACCAGGCCGTGGCCGAACTCGGCGCGAAACTGGCCGTGAGCGCACGCCAGCTGCAGCGCCTGTTCGTCGAGCACCTGGGCGCCACGCCCGGGCAGATCCACGCCACCCATCGCCTGCTGCTGGCCAAGCAGCTGCTGACCGAAACCACCCTGCCGGTCACCGACGTTGCCCTGGCCGCCGGCTACAACAGCCTGCGCCGCTTCAACACTGCCTTCCTGCAGGGCTGCGGCATGGCGCCGACCGCGTTGCGCCGCCAGCACACCCCCGCGGCAGCCGACGATGGCGGCCTGGTGCTGCGCCTGGGCTATCGCCCGCCGCTGGACTTCCCGCGCATGCTCGACTTCCTGCGCAAGCGCAGCCTGCCGGGCATCGAACTGATCGGCGAGGACAGTTACCAGCGCGTGCTCGGCACGCCGGACCGCCCCACCCTGCTGCGCGTCACCGCCGACCCCAAGCGACCGGAACTGCGCCTGCAGCTGGGCGCGGTCGATCCGCGGTTGATTCCGGACATCGTGCGCCGCGTGCGCCGGGTGTTCGACCTCGATGCCGACCTTCAGCAGGTGCACGCTGCCCTGGCCGAGGAACCGCTGCTGGCACGCGGCATCGCCGAGCGGCCTGGCCTGCGCGTCCCCGGTGGCTGGGATGGTTTTGAAGTGGCCGTGCGCGCGGTGCTGGGCCAGCAGGTGACCGTCGCGGCGGCCACCACCTTCGCGCGTCGCCTGGTCGATGCATGGGGCGCGCACCTGCCCGGCATGCCGGCCGAGTTCGACCGCCAGTTTCCGGCACCGGAGGTGCTGGCCGAGGCACCGCTGGAATCGATCGGCCTGCCGCGCACGCGTGCGGCCACCGTGCGGGCGCTGGCGGCGGCCTGTGCCAGTGGTGAACTGGATTTCGGCCCCGGCCAGGCGCTGGAGGATTTCGTCGCCCGCTGCGTGGCCCTGCCTGGTATCGGGCCGTGGACGGCGCAGTACATCGCCCTGCGTGGCCTGGGCCAACCCGATGCCTTCCCCGCCGGTGACCTGGTGCTGCAGCAGGTGCTCGGCCATGCGCAGGGCCAACGCCTGAGCGAACGCGCCGCCGAGGCGCGTTCGCAACCGTGGCGTCCTTGGCGCGCCTATGCGGTGCTGCACCTGTGGCACCTGTCCGGCACGTTTGTTGGAGAACCGACATGACCCTGTTGTTCGATCGTTTCGACAGCCCGATCGGCGAGCTGACCATCGCCGGTGACGAACGTGGCCTGGCCCACGTGCTGTTCCCGGAAAACCGCCACCCAGCGCGTGGCCGCGGCGACTGGCTGTATTCACCGGATGCGCTGCCGGAGGCGCGCGAGCAGCTGCTGCAGTTCCTGCACGGTGAGCGCAGCACGTTCGATCTGGTGCTGGCACCGCAGGGCACGCCGTTCCAGCTGCGGGTGTGGCATGCGTTGGCGCTGATTCCGTTCGGGCAGACCTGGAGTTACCTGCAGCTGGCGCAGCACCTGGGCCAGCCGACGGCGACGCGTGCGGTGGGCGCGGCGAATGGGCGCAATCCGTTGCCGATCATCCTGCCGTGCCATCGGGTGATTGGCAGCAATGGTGCGTTGACCGGGTTTGGGGGTGGGTTGGAGACGAAGGCGGCGCTGCTGCGGCTGGAGCAGCGGCAGGCACCGCTGTTTGCCTGAGGGATCTGGGTGTTCCGGCAGGGCTGCGCCTTGCACCCGCTCAATGCAACGACAACTTCAAAAGCCGGAGCGGCATTCTGTGGGATGGCGGGTTCACGCGGCTGTTGCGACGCGCGGCCGTTGGTAGGTCTCGACCTTGGTCGACACGCTGTGTCCGGACGCGGAAAAATGCGCGGACACGGCGCGCTTCTGCGCGCCGTGTCTTGGGTACGTCATTGCTGCCGCTTATGATTGCCGGATGACTTCCGTACGCCTGACCTGCTCGCTGGCGTTGCTGCTGCCCTTGGCGGCCTGCACGACCACGCCTTCTCCGTCCGCGCCGGTTGCGCGCGCCGACGCGCCGCCGCCGAAATTGCTGCTGATCTCGATCGATGGCCTGCGTGCCGATGCGCTGGACCGGGGGCTCACCCCGAACCTGCAGCGCATCATCGATGGCGGCGTGCGTGCGCGCTGGATGACGCCGTCCTATCCGTCGCTGACCTTCCCCAACCACTACACCATCGTCACTGGCCTGCGGCCGGACCACCATGGCATCGTCAACAACAGCATGGACGATGCACAGCTGGGCCGTTTCAGCCTGGGCGACCGCGACGCGGTGACCAACAGCGGCTGGTGGGGCGGCGAGCCGATCTGGGTCGGTGCCGAGAAGGTCGGCGTGCGCACCGCGACCACGTCCTGGCCGGGCAGCGAAGCCGAGATCGACGGGACCCGCCCCAGCCAGTGGCAGGTCTACAACAGCAAGGAACCGCTGCAGCAGCGCGCGCGCACGGTGCTGGAATGGCTGGCGCAGACCGATGCCGATGCACCGCGGTTGACCACGCTGTACATGGAAAACGTCGACAAGGCCGGCCACAACCATGGCCCCGATTCGACCGAGTACCGCGATGCGATCGTGCAGGCGGATGAGATCGTCGGCCAGGTGCTGGATGGCCTGGAAGCCGAGGGCCTGGCGGCCACCACCAACGTCATCGTGGTCTCCGACCACGGCATGGCCAGCGTGGCCGAGGGCCATGTGGTGTCCACCGAATCGATGGCCGATCCGTCCATTGCGCGCAACGTCAGCCAGGGCCAGTCGGTCGGTTTCGCGCCGGTCGCCGGCCGCGAGGCACAGGCCGAGCGCGCCCTGCTCGGTCGCCACGCCCACTACGAATGCTGGAAGAAGGAATCGCTGCCGGCACGCTGGCACTACGGTTCGCACCCGCGCGTGCCACCCATCGTCTGCCAGATGGATGAGGGCTGGGACGCGCTGCGCGCCGAGCGGATCAGCACGCGCACCCACCAGGATCGTGGCTCGCACGGCTATGACAATGCCCTGCCCTCGATGCGCGCCGTGTTCGTCGCACGCGGTCCGTCGTTCCGCCAGGGGCTGGTGATCGATGGCTTCGACAACGTCGACGTCTATCCGCTGCTGGCGCAGCTGCTGCAGGTGCCGGCCGCGCCGAACGATGGCAACGCCGAGACGCTGCAGAAAACACTGCGTTGATTCCAACGGCCGCCGGGCACAAAAAAACGCGGCGCCAGGCGCCGCGTTTTTCTTTGGACCAATAACCCGGCCCGATCAGGCCTTGGCAGCAGCCTTCTTCGCCACGGCCTTCTTGGCCGGAGCCTTGGCCACGGTCTTCTTGGCAACCGGGGCACCGGCGCCTACAGCGACCTTGCTCGCGGTGTGCGAACGGGCATTGCCGTAGCTGGCGTTGTAGCGCTTGCCCTTGGCGGTCTTGCGGTCACCCTTACCCATGTCTTCAACTCCTAAAGTGTGAAATCTGGTTACCCCGTGCTGACACGGGTTCGGCGGGGCCGTCTTGCTGGACGCCCCCGCGCACGATCACAAAGCCTAACACGACGCGCCTAGTGCGCGCAGCTGGCGTCGTGGACGTGGACGTGGTTCAGGCGCAGGTTGACCAGGTGGGCCACGCCCACCAGCAGGCCGCCGAGCGTCATCACCATCGCATGCGGCACGGCATTGTGGTGCAACGCGTCGACCAGCACGCCCGCCCACAGGGCGACCAGGCCCGGCAGCAGGAAACCCAGTGCGCGCAGGGCGCCATGGCGGCGGTAGCCCATGACCAGGCTGAACAGGCCAAGCAGGGTCACGAAGACCACCAGGGTCATTTCCACGCCGTCGCTCAGCCAGAACGAAAGGCCCAGCGAAGGGGCGATCGCCAGCAGCACAGGGATCACCGCGCAGTGCACGGCGCACAGCATCGAACCGGTGGCGCCGAAGCGGTCGAGCAGGCGGCGGAAGGAGGAGGACAGGGACATGACTTCCAGCAGGGTCGGCGAATCGTTATGGAATAATATAACATCCGTCCCCGACCCGCACGGTTTCCCTCCCCCTGTCCCACGACGGGATACGTGCGCCACCCGATTGATACAATGTAACAAAGGAAGCACCGGATGCCCTCTCACGCCCCACGTTTCAAGCCGCATTCCCTGGCTCTGGCCCTTGCCGCCCTGCTGCCATCGGCCGCTTTTGCCGCTGCCGACCAGGACACCCATCGTGACCGCCACCTGACCGAGCTGTCGTCGGTGCAGGTCACCGCCTCGCCGCTGCAGGGCGATGCCGAGTCGCTGGCCCGCCCGGTGGACGTGCTGGCCGGCGAGCGCCTGGACGAGCAGAAGGCCGGTACCCTGGGTGACACCGTGGCCAAGCTGCCCGGCGTGCAGAGCACTTTCTTCGGCCCCGGCGTCGGCCGCCCGATCATCCGCGGCCAGGAAGGCCCGCGCGTGGCCGTGCTGTCCAACGGCATGGGCAACATGGATGCCTCCACCGTCAGCGCCGACCACGCCACCAGCATCGAGCCGTTCCTGGCGGACCAGATCGAAGTGCTGAAGGGCCCGGCCACCCTGCTGTTCGGCAGCGGCGCCATCGGCGGCGCGGTGAACGTGGTCGATGGCCGCATCGCCCGCGAACTGCCGGACCGTCCGCTCAGCGGCCGCGCCGAAGTGCGTGGCAACTCGGTCAACGACGAGCGCAGCGGCATGTTCCGCCTCGACGGCGTCAGCGGCAACGTCGTGCTGCACGTCGACGGTCTGGTGCGCAACGGCGATGACTACCGCATCCCCGGCTACGCGGTGATCGACAGCCTGGAAGACCACCACGAAGACCACGACCACGACCACGCAGGCGAGGAAGGCGAAGAGCCGCGCCGCGGCCGCCTGGACAACAGCTCCATCCGTACCCGCGCCGGTGGCATCGGTGCCACCTGGCTGGGCGAAGGCGGATACTTCGGCGTGTCGGCCAGCACCTACCGCACCAACTACGGCATCCCCAACGGCGCCCACGTGCATGCCGATGGCGATGACCACGACCATGACCACGACCATGGCGAGGAGGAGGAGGAAGGCGACGAGCATGACGTCCGCATCGACATGGTGCAGAACCGCTTCGAGACCAAGGCCGGCATCTACAACCCGGTCTCGTTCCTGAAGAACGTCAACGCGCGCGTGGCCTACACCGACTACGAACACGTGGAGCTGGAAGCCGGCACGCCGTCCACCCGCTTCACCAACCGTGGCATCGAAACCCGCCTGGAAGCCGTGCAGCAGCAGATCGGCGGCTGGGACGGCGCGTTCGGCGTGCAGTTCGGCAACAGCGATTTCGGCGCCATCGGCGAAGAAGCGTTCGTACCGGACACCAACACGAAGAACGCAGGCCTGTTCGTGCTGCAGGAAAAGCAGTTCGGCCCGTTCAAGCTGGAACTGGGTGGCCGCCACGACCAAGTGAAGCTGGACCCGACCGGTGACTACCGTCGCCGCAAGTTCGACGCCACCAACCTGTCCGCCGCCGGCATCTGGAAGCTCAACGATGCCGTCGACCTGCGCATCGGCGTGGACAGCTCCGAGCGTGCACCGACCAATGAAGAGCTGTACGCGGCCGGCGCGCACATCGCCACCCGTTCGCTGGAAATCGGCGATGCCGACCTGAAGACCGAGCGCGGCCAGCGCGTCGAGCTGGGCATCCACACCCACAGCGACCGCCTGGACTTCTCCGCCGCGATCTACCAGACCAAGTTCAAGGACTTCATCTACCTGGCCGACACCGGCATCACCGAAGGCCTGCCGGTGCGTACCTGGACGCAGCAGGATGCGGTGTTCAAGGGTGCCGAGGCCGAGGCGCTGGTGCACCTGTTCGAAGGCAACGCCGGCGACTGGGACCTGCGCGTGTTCGGTGACTACGTGCAGGCCAAGCTGGATGGCAGCGGCAGCCGCACGCTGGACATCGCCGTGCCGCACGGTGACCACAACCACAACTACAGCGTGGACCTGGTCAACACCGGTTACCTGCCGCGCATCGCCCCGGCCCGCGTCGGCGCCGACCTGCGCTGGGCGAAGGACGGCTGGCGTGCCTCGGTGGGCGCGGTGCGCTACAGCCGGCAGAAGGACGTGGCCCAGAACGAGGCGCCGAGCGACGGCTACACCCTGGTCGATGCGCACTTCGCCTACCGCTGGGACCGCAGCGACAGCAACAGCTACGAGGTATTCCTGGATGGCAGCAACCTGACCAACCGCGAAGTGCGTCCGCACACCTCGCTGCTGCGTGACTATTCGCCGCTGCCGGGCCGCGGTGTCGCCTTCGGCATCCGCGCGTACTTCTGATCGGTCATCCACGCATGGCGTGGAGCTACTGAGGCCTGCGGGGTCAGAGCCCTTTCCTGCGGAAAGGGATCCGACCCCAGCCAACCATTTCCTGGCGACGTTCATCGCCGTTCTCTCCCGGGGGCCTCATGGCCCCCGTTTTTTGTGGGCGCGCTCCCACGGGCATCTTCTTCACGCCGCATTTACAAAGATGTGCGTACAGCAACAAATGGACATTCCCGTCACTCACTGTCTCGCCAACCGGACACGCGTGTCCGATAATGAAGCCATGACCACCCAACGTGCCGATGCTGCTGCCCGCCGTGCCCTCATCCTTGATGCCGCCGACCATGTGTTCGGCCAACACGGCGTCACCGCGCCCCTGGACCTGGTGGTCGAACGCGCCCAGGTGGGCCGCGCCACCCTGTACCGCAACTTCCCCGACCGCACCGCGCTGATCCAGGCGCTGCTGCAGCGGACCGTCGACCGCATCCGCCGCCAGGTGGAACAGCTGGGCGACCGCGACGACGCCCTGTTCGAGGTCTTTGAAGGCATGGCCCAGCGCATCATCGATTCGCCGGCGCTGGCCGACTACTGGCGCGCGGTGGATTCGGACGTGCCCGCCATGCGCATCGCGCGCGAGACCGTGCGCGACCTGCTGGAAGCGCCCATCGCCCGCGCCAAAGCCGCCGGCCTGTGCCGGTCGGACCTGGAAAAGACGGATATTTCACTGATCTCGGGCATGCTGGGCGCAGCCCTGCGCGGCAAGACCCGCGAAGAGCGTGCCCACCTCGCCGGGCGCGCCCTGCAGCTGCTGCGCGGCGGCCTCCAGGGAGCAGCCAACCAGGGGCGCTGATGGTCCAGCCGTATCTCAAGCCGGTTCCGGACTGGGAGGAGCACGAGAAGCCGACCATGCCCGGTTCGGCCTCGATGCCCTGGCACCCCCCGTACCGTCGCGCGGCCTACGCGCTGGTCTCGCTGCTGGTGGCCATCACCGGCGGCCTGGGCAATGCGCTGGTCACCGCCAACCTGCCCTTCCTGCAGGGCCAGCTCGCACTGACGCCCACCCAGGGCAGCTGGCTGGTGGCGGCCTATGCCATGGTCAACGTCACCGCCAACCTGCTGGCCTTCAAGTTCCGCCAGCAGTACGGCATCCGCCTGTTCGCCGAGATCGGTCTGGGCCTGTATGCGGCGCTGGCGGTGCTGCACCTGTTCGTCGGCAGCTTCGAGACCACGATGCTGACCCGCGCGGCAAGCGGCTTTGCCGGCGCCGCATGTTCGACGCTCGGCACGTTGTACATGCTGCAGGCGCTGCCGCGCCGCTTCACCGGCAACCTGCTGGTGATTGGTGTCGGCCTGTCGCAACTGGCGGTGCCCCTCGCCTGGATCGTCTCGCCGGCGCTGGTCGATACCGGCCAGTGGCACCAGCTGTACTCGTTCGAGGCCGGCCTCGCGCTGTGCGCGTTCGCCGCGGTGGTGGTGCTGAAGCTGCCGCCGGGCATGCAGATCAAGGCGTTCGAACCGCTGGACTTCCTCACCTTCACTCTGCTCGCACCGGCCGTGGCGCTGCTGGTGGTGGTACTGGCGCAGGGCTACACACGCTGGTGGTTGAACACGCCGTGGCTGGGCTGGGCGCTGGTCGCTTCGATCGCGCTGGCCACCACGGCACTGGTCATCGAGCACTACCGGCGCAACCCGCTGCTGCAGATCCGCTGGCTGTCGACGCTGCCGGTGCTGCACTTCATCGTCGGCGCGTTCCTGCTGCGCTTCCTCACCACCGAACAGTCCTACGGCGTGGTCAACCTGATGCGCACGCTGGGCATGGGCCCGGACCAGATGCGCCCGCTGTTCGTGGTGATCCTGGCCGGGGTGATCGTCGGCATCGCCGGTGCCTCGCTCACCTTCGGGCCGAAGCGGCTGATCGCACAGCTGCTGATGGCCATCCTGCTGCTGGGCACCGCCGCCTTCTTCGACCAGAGCCGCACCAGCCTGGACCGGCCGCACGACTTCTACATCAGCCAGTTCCTGGCCTCGGTCGGTGCCGGCATGTTCATGGGCCCGCTGATCATGCTCGGCATTTCCGCCGCGCTGAAACAGGGCGTAGACCACATGATCACCTTCCTGGTCACCCTGTCGATCACCCAGACCCTGGGTGGCCTGGCCGGTTCGGCGGTGCTGGGCACCTTCCAGCTGCATCGCGAGCAGCTGTATTCCAGCGCCATCACCAGCCAGCTGGACCCGGCCGACCCCGTGGTCGCGCAGCGCCTGCGCATCCAGCAGCAGATCTACGCCGCGCAGATCACCGACCCGGTGCTGCGCAGCGCACAAGGAACCGCGCAGCTGGCGATCACGGCCCGCCGCGAGGCCAATGTGCGCGCCTTCAATGATGTGTTCACCCTGAGCGGCTGGCTGGCCATCGGCTTCCTGTGCTGGTTGCTGCTGCTGTCGCTGCGTACCGCCGTGCTCAAGCAATGGCACAAGCGCCACCCGTCCCCTCCCCTTGCGGCCACCGCCGCCCCGCCCCACTGAGCCCGCCGCCATGTCCCCGCTACCACCTCGCCCCGACAGCGACGCCCCCGACAACGTCAGCCCAGCGCCGCCGACCGACGCCGCGCCTGCACCCACGCCCGCCGCGCCGGCAGCGGCGCCGAAATACCTCAAGCCCACCTCGCGCAGCGTGGTGGTGATGGTGGTGGTGGCGCTGCTGGGCATCGCCCTGATCCTGCGTGCCTGGAACCTGTGGCCGTTCACCAGCAGCGTAATGGTCACCGACAACGCGTACGTGCGCGGGCAGATCACGGTGATGGCGCCGCAGGTTGCCGGCTATGTCACCGAGGTGTTGGTGAAGGACTTCCAGCACGTCAAGAAAGGCGAGCCGCTGCTGCGCATCGACGACCGCATCTACGCGCAGAAGGTGGCGCAGGCCGAAGCGGCGCTGGACAGCGCGCGCGCGGCATTGGCCAACTCGGACCAGTCGCAGGCACAGAACCGCGCACAGATTGCTTCGACACGCGCCACGCTGTCGGCCGGCCAGGCCGAGCTGCAGCGCTCGCGCAACGAAGCCAAGCGCTACGAAGAACTGGCCGCGCAGCAACTGGTCTCGGTCAACGACCGCGACAAGTTCCGCACCGCGCAGGCATCGGCGCAAGCCAGCGTGCAGCAGTCGCAGGCGCAGATCCGTATCGCCGAGGAAACACTGGTGTCGACCCAGGTGGCGCGCAAGGGACTCGAGGCGCAGGTGGAAAGCGCACAAGCGCAGCTGGAACTGGCGCGCATCGATCTGGCCAACACGGTCATCCACGCACCGCGCGACGGGCAGATCAGCGAGGCCAGCGTGCGCGTGGGCCAATACGTGGCAGCCGGTTCGCAGCTGCTGTTCCTCGTGCCGGAGGCGCTGTGGGTGGTGGCCAACTACAAGGAAGGCCAGACCTGGCAGATGCGCATCGGCCAGCCGGTGACGTTCTCGGTGGATGCGTTCAAGGGCCAGCGCCTGCACGGCCACGTGGAGCAGATCGCGCCGGCCACCGGTTCGGAGTTCAGCGTGCTGCGCCCGGACAATGCGAGCGGCAACTTCACCAAGGTGGTGCAGCGGCTGCCGATCCGGATTTCGATTGATCCGGGGCAGGAGCTGGCGGCGCGGCTGCGGCCGGGGATGTCGGTGATCGCGCGGGTGGATACGGCGGCGGAGCCTGCGCCTGCGCGGTAGAGTCGACCGTTGGTCGACTGCTCTTGCTGCCCAACCGCGCGGCTTCGCCGTAGGCGGCGAACGGCGGAGCCCCTCGTGGCTGATCGTTGCGGTGGGATTGCTGGATGGGCCGGGTGGGTGGGCTGCGCAGGGCCGGCCCCGGACATTCTCCGTGCGCATCAGCCACGTGAATCAAAGGAATAGAATCAAAAGCGGGGCCTGCGGCTCCGCTTTGTTTTTGTAGAGTCGAGCCATGCTCGACTGCTTCTGGTCAGGAACGATCACTACCCCGCTCGCAGCAGGCGCTGGAAGAGGAAGAAATGGTGCTGCGCGCAAGGTGGCGTTGAAGCGGCTGCGCCAGCGTCTGTGAGGTCGGGCCGGTCGTCATTCGGGGTCAGTTCCCTATCGCCTTGGCAAAACGGATCTGACCCCAGGATCCCGATCTGTCAGCCGGCGCAGCGCGCGCAGAGGCCGTGCACTTCCAGGGTCTGCGCCTGCGGCTGGAAACCCAGCTCCTTGGCGCGCTTTTCCAGCTGGGTGACGATCTCGCGGTCTTCCAGCTCCACCGCGCTGTGGCAACTGTTGCAGATCAGGAACGGCACCGAATGCGCCGCGCTGCTGGGGTGGTGGCAGGCCACGAAGGCATTCACCGATTCCAGCTTGTGCACGAAGCCGTTCGCCATCAGGAAGTCGAGCGCGCGGTAGACGGTGGGCGGGGCATCCGCGCCCACGCCCTTGCCGTTGCGCACCCACTCCAGCAGTTCATAGGCCTTGACCGGCTTGCCGGCCTCGGCGATCAGCTTGAGCACGTTGGCGCGGATCGGGGTCAGGCGCAGCCCGCGCTCACGCGAGACGCGCTCGACCACCGCCACGAAATCCGATGCGTCGTGGACGTGGTGGTGCGGGGCGGTACAGGCAGAAGCTGGTTTGGCGGGCATGCGCGTTCTCCGGTTCAGGTCTGGGCGGCAGGGCTCAGGCCGTTGCTACCTTGGTGATGGCCACATCGATGCGTTTCAAGGCCTGCTCGCGGCCGGCCAGGTACACGGTATGGGAAATGTCAGGACTGACTTGGGTGCCGGTGATGGCCACGCGCAACGGCTGGGCGACCTTGCCCATGCCCATTTCCAGGGCAGCGGCAGCGTCGTGCAGGGCCACACCCACGGCTTCGGCGGTCCATTCCGGCAGGGCCGCCAGCAGTTCGCGGGCCTTGCCCAGCGGCAGCTCGGCGCCGGCCTTGAAGTGTTTGGCCACGGCCGCGTCGTCGTACTCGGTCAGCGGCTGGTACCAGACCACGGCCTTCTCGGCCATTTCCTTCAGGGTCTGCACGCGCTCGCGCAGGGCGATCACCACGTCCACCGGCGCCGGGCCGGCGGCCACGTCCAGGCCCAGCTTTTCCAGCTGGTAGACCAGGTGCGGCACGATGCTGGCCGGCTCCTCGGTCTTCAGGAAGTGCTGGTTGACCCAGCCCAGCTTGGCCATGTCCAGGCGCGAGGCCTTGGAATTGCAGTGGGTCACGTCGAACAGGTCGATCAGTTCCTGGCGGCTGAACAGCTCCTGGTCACCGTGCGACCAGCCCAGGCGGGCCAGGTAGCTCAGCAGGGCGTCGGGCAGGTAGCCGGCGTCCTTGTACTGCATCACGTCGGCCGCGCCGGTGCGCTTGGACAGCTTGGCGCCCTGCTCGTCCAGGATCATCGGCATGTGGCCGAACTTCGGCACCGGGGCGCCGATGCCCTCGTACAGGTTGATCTGGCGCGGGGTGTTGTTGATGTGGTCGTCGCCGCGGATGACCTCGCTGATGCCCATGTCCCAGTCGTCCACCACCACCGCGAAGTTGTAGGTGGGGTAGCCGTCCGGGCGGAAGATGACCATGTCATCCAGCTCGCTGTTGGCGATCTCGATGCGGCCCTTGATCAGGTCGTCGAACACCACGGTGCCGTCGAGCGGGTTCTTGAAGCGGATGACGCGGTTCGGGTCGTCCTTGCGCGGCAGGCCCAGCTCACGCGCGGCGCCGTTGTAGCGCGGCTTTTCCTGCCTGGCCATGGCGGCCTCGCGCATCGCGTCGAGCTCTTCGCGGGTCTCGTAGGCGTAGTACGCCTTGCCGTCGGCCACCAGCTGCTCGGCCACTTCCAGGTAACGGGCGACGCGGTCGGTCTGGTAGATCGGGCCGACGTCGTAGTCCAGGCCCAGCCAGTCCATCGCCTCCAGGATCGCGTCGATCGCGCCCTGGGTGCTGCGTTCACGGTCGGTGTCCTCGATGCGCAGCACGAATTCGCCGCCGCGGTGGCGGGCCTCCAGCCAGCAGTACAGCGCGGTGCGGGCACCGCCGATGTGCAGGTAACCGGTGGGGCTGGGGGCGAAGCGGGTGCGGCAGATCATGGAGGGCTCGGGGAACGGGAATCCTCCAGATTTTACCGGATTGCATACCGCTAAAATTACAAATCGTCCTATATCTCGTCGTCCTACCCGAATGTAACCTGAACATACCTCAACGAAGCAGGGACGTTTCTACATGAGCCATCCATCCTTTTCATCAGATGCCGCATTGCCGCAACCGTGCGCGATCGCCACAGCAAACAAGGGCAGCCTCCTGCGGCAAGGCCTCCAGAGATCTTGGCCGATGAAGACCGCATACGGGGTTGCTGGCCTGGTCATTGTCAGTCTTTTCGGCCTATCTGAGTCCAGGGCCTCAACTACCGTCAAAATCAACAGCCACTATTACACCTGCCAGAACTCGTGCGTGGTATCCACACGACCGGGGGAAGGCTTCTCGGTCTGGGACAGCAAAGGCGGCTGGGTAACCAAAACCTCCGCCCCGGGCGAAGCACTCGTAGAAACCGGGCCAGTGACCTGAGCACTTCAAATGAATGCAAGAAAGACCGCTCTGTGGCTACTCACGACTGGGGTGACGGTCGGCGCGCTGGCATGGCATTTTTCGATAAGTGGCCCTCCGCACAGTCCTTCCGCGCAGAACTCCAGCCGTGCCTCAGGAACCGCGCCAGACGCCGCCGAGCGGGAACTCGCCGGCACAGTCTCTCATTCGGGTCCAAAGCCTCTCCTGCAGAATCTTCATCGGGATGACGCGCCCAATGAGGCGAATCTGATTTACGACACTGCCTTGGATGAGAGCCGAATTGACGAGCTGCTAGCAGACGCCGACGCCTTCTCTGCCATGATCAACGCCATGCACGCTGCAGCTTCGACAGACAGGGAACTGTCCGAGTCGACCGCTCTGTTTTCCAGCCACCTCAAGAGTGGCCTGTCGGAGGACGGCCACGAACGCACAGTGCTGGACTTCAGCTGCGGCCAGCAACTGTGCCTGGCAGAGCTGTCAGATCCGGTCAGAGACCCATTGGATATCCGACCGCTGATGCAGCACGACGGCACGACCTACTTCCAGGCGGCAATCGTGTCCGATCAGGTGAAGACCCGCAACGGCACGACCTCGCTCCGCGCGGTGTTCGCCATCGATCCTGCCATCAACCAGATCGTCTCGATACCGGACTGATCAGGCCTGCGGCGACGGAGAGGAGCGAGGTGCTCCCCTCCGTCGGCGGTGCCTCATGGCTGCGGTTCAGCCTTGCGCGGGAACGACTGCTCGCGCATCGCGGCGTTGTAGGCGAACGAGGCGACGATGGCGGCGGCCTGCTTCAGGTCATCCGGTTCGGCGTGGTCCCAGGTGTCCAGGTGGCTGTGGTGGACGTTGGTGAAGTAGTCCAGGCGGTCCTGGATGAACTGGAAGCCCGGCAGGCCGATCCGGTCGAAGCTGATGTGGTCGGTGCTGCCGGTGTTGCGGGTGGCCACGGTGGTGGCGCCCACGTCATGGAACGGGGCCAGCCAGGCTTCGAAGATCGGCATCGCCGCCAGGTTTTCCTGGGCGTAGATGCCCCGGAAGCGGCCGGAGCCGTTGTCCATGTTGAAGTAGACCTGGAACCTGCCGTAATCGCGGGTCTTCTGCAGGGCACCGGTCGGGTCGCGCAGCGACGCCGGCAGCGTCTTCTGGGCCGGGTCGGTGGGTTCGGTGAAACGGCCGAAGTGCTTGGCCACATACGCCTGCGAGCCAATCAGGCCCTGTTCCTCGCCGCTCCACAACGCCACGCGGATGGTCCGCTTCGGCTTGGCGCCGGTGGCCTTGAGGATGCGCATCGCCTCCATCATCACCGCCACGCCGGCGGCGTTGTCAGCCGCGCCGGTGCCGCTGTGCCAGGAATCCAGATGGGCGCCGATCATCACCACTTCGTCGGGCTTGCTGCTGCCGCGGATCTCGGCCAGCGTGTTGTAGCCGGGCTGGTCGGCCTCGTCGGTGAAGCGCGCAGCCACGTCCACGCGCAGGCGTACCGGCTGCTTGGCGTCCAGCGCGCGCACCAGCGGGTTGAAGTGCTCGGCGATCATCGCCAGTTCCGGAATGCCCACCGATTCGCCGGCCTTGCGCGAACCGCCGCCGGCGACGCGGATGATGCCGTTGTCCCAGCTGCTGATGCTGATCGAGGCCAGCGCGCCCTCTTCGGCGAAGAAGGCGTTGACCTTGGCGGCCAGCTCCTGGCGTTCCTTGTATTCCTTCACCCGCTTGGCCCGCTCGGCGGCCACATCCTTGGGCAGGGTGAATTCCTGCAGGCCTTCCAGCGAGGTGGCATCGTGCCGGTGCGAATCCGGCTCGGTGCCGCGCTTGTACTCGCGCGCCTCGCCCAGCAGCAGGATCTTGCCGCGCAGCTTGCCGCGGTACTGCTCGATGTCCTCGGGCTTCTTGATCTCCACGTGAACCAGCTCGCCCTCGACCGGGCCACGGGTGCCGGGCGTCCACGCCTTGGGCAGGGCGTGCAGCGGCTGCACGCGGTCGCCCAGCATTTCCACGCTGGCCGAGGTGAATTCCCAGCCACGGCCGAAATCATCAAAGGCTTCGTCGTGCACGTTGTCCAGCTTCCATTCGCTGAACTTGCCGCGGGTCCAGGCATTGGCGCGGCCCATTGCCGGCGAATTGGTCAGGCGCGGGCCGATGCGTTCAGTGAGGTAGCTGAAGGTGTCCATCACCTGCGAACGGTGGAAGGCCTCCTGGCGGATGCGGCTGACCATGTCCAGGTCCACAGGTTCGCGCTGCTGCGCCATCGCATTGCCACCCATCGCCAGCGATGCGGCCAGCACGCCCCACTTCAGCGCGCCCCACTTCAGCCCGTTCCATTTCAACACGCCACACCCCTGCCCTTCGGCTCGATCGTCAACCCATCGAGTCTAGCCAGCACCAGCGCGGCGCCCACGTCCCATCGGTCATGGACCGCACCGCGCTCACCCCCGCCACCCCAACCACAGCTGCGCGCGCTCCGGCAGCAGCAACAGCCAGTGGCGCTGGTCGACGCTGCTGCAGCCGTACACCGCGGCATGCGCGGGCCAATCCGGCGGCAGGCCGTCGATGCCGATCTCCGACAGCGCCGCCGCGCCCGCCTTCCATGGCCGGTAGCGCGGCACCCGCCCGGCCAGCGCGCCGCGTCCCTGCCGCGCGCCGACCAGCCAGTCCAGCCCCTTGCGCTGCAATCCCTCACAGGTCACCGCGGCCAGCTGGAAGCGGACCAGGCCGGGGGCGATCCGTGCCCCCGGCAGGGCCGCCAGCACGCCATGTGCCTGCAGCAGTGCATCCACTTCCAGCAGCGTCGGAACGCCCTGCCGTGCCCGTTGCCACAATCCCTGGCGCCAGCCCATGGCGTGCTCCTTACTTCAGTTCCGCGCCCAGCGCGTACCAGTCGACCCGCCGGGTCACCCACATCGCCAGCGCCAGGATCACGAACAGCAGCAGCGACCCCATCAGCAGCGCGTTGTTTTCCGAGACCAGCAGGCCATACAGCGCGCCGTACAGCAGGGTCAGCAGCGCGGCGAAGCCGAGGCCGCGCTTCCAGTGGCCCAGCACATGGGCGAGGTACACCGCCTGCAGGCCGATGCAGGCCACGGCCGAGACCAGGTAGGCCTTCCAGAAGGTGATGTGCTCGGACAGGCTGATCAGCAGCAGGAAGAAGATCGCCAGCGCCAGGCCGACCATCAGGTACTGCAGCGGGTGGATGCGCAGCGACTTGATCAGTTCGAACAGGATGAAGCCGACGAAGGTCAGCACCACGAACAGGATGCCGTACTTCGAAGCGCGGTCGGCCTGGGTATAGGTGTCGACCGGATCGACCAGCGACACGGTCACCGCCTGCGAATCCATCGCACCGTCACGGCGCAGCTGCGCCTGTGCATCCGAGGCCAGCGAGGAGACCGCCCACTGCGCGTTGAAGCCCTGCGCATCGACCCGGCGTTCGTTGGGCAGGAACGCACCGCTGAAGGACGGGTGCGGCCAGTTCGAGCGCAGGGCGATCCGGGTGTCATCACCCACCGGCACCACCGACAGCGCGCGGCTGCCGTCCAGACGCAGGTCCAGTTCGATGCTGCTGCCGGCCAAGGTGCCGCCGTGGCTCTCGGCGAAACCGGCCACCGGCGCATGCAGGCCACGGCCGACCTCGCTGGCCGCGCCGACACCCGGCAGCAGCCGCACCTGTTTGCCATCCACGCGCAGGTCCGGCGTGCCGACCAGGCCACGCGCATCGGACACGCCTAGCACCACGTACGGCTGGCCATAGCTGCGGCCGGGCTTCACCGGGTAATCGTCGGCCGCGAAGGTCGCCTTCAACTGGCCGTTCCAGCTGTAGACAGGCACCTTGAACAGACCGATCTCGCGCTGGCTCGGCAGCATCTCGCCGCCCACCTCCAGCGAGGCCGGCATCTGCAGCCAGTGGCCTTCGGTCACCTGCTCCTCGGTCTTCTTGTTGCCCTTGGCGTCGACCACCTCGACCTGCCGGCGTTCCACCCACGGTACCACCCGCACCGGGCCGACCAGGCGCTGCGCACCCGCGCGGCTGTCGGCCACCCGCGCGAAGGCCTCGTCGCGGTACGCGCTGCGTTCGTTGATGACGCCGCGGATCATCGTCAGCGGGATCAGCAGCAGCAGGATCAGTCCGCCGACGATGGCGAACCGCAACAGCATCTTCAGGGATTTCATCGTCCGTCCTCGTTGGAGAGGACTGCAGGATGGACGGCGGCGGTGAGCAGGGTTTGTGGCGAATTTGAAGCGAATGTGAAGTCAGCGACGGGCGCGCTGCGCCAGTGCACCCAGCGGCAGCCACAGGCTTGCGACCGTGCCGCCGCCGGGCCGCGGCTCGAGGCTGGCGCGGCCATCGTGCAGGCGCGCCACTTCCTGCACGAACGGCAGGCCAAGGCCGGAGCTGCGCCGGCCACTGCCGGGCCGCGCCAGCGAATAGAAGCGCTCGAACACCCGGTCACGCGCGTACTCGGGCACGCCCGCGCCACGGTCGGCCACCTGCAGGCACACGCCTTGGCCATCGGCCACCGCCTCCAGCTCGACCTCGCCGCCGGGCGCCGAGAACGCCACCGCATTGTCGATCAGGTTCTGCAGCGCCTGCCGCAGCAGATAGGCATCGCCGTGCACGCGCAGGTCGGGCACCGCACCGATCCGCACCACTACACCGGCTGCCTGTGCACGCACCTGCGCGGCGGCCGCGGCATCGTCCAGCAGCGTGGCCGGCGCGATCGGGTCGCGGGTCTGCAGCCAGCCATGCTGTTCCACTTCGGCCAGCGCCAGCAGCTTGTCGATGGTCTCGGTCAACCGCTCCTGCTGGTCGACGATGCTGCGCGCGAAATGCGCGCGGTCGGCATCGGGCATCGGTTCCTGCAGCAGCTCGGCGGCACCGCGGATGGCGGCCAGCGGGCTCTTCATCTCATGGGTCAGCGACTGCACGTACTGCTCGACGTAGGCCTTGCCTTCCAGCTTGCGGCGCATGGTTTCCAAGGCCTGACCGAGATCGCCGATCTCATCGCGGCGGCGTCGCGGCGGCGGCACCGGCTCGCCGGCGGTGACCGCGCGTGCATAGCGGCTGAGCTGGCCGAGGCCAGTGGTCAGCCACATCGTCACCAGCACGCCGACCAGCGCGGACAGGCCGATCAGCCACGCCCCTCGCTCCATGATGGCGCGCTGGCTGGCGGCAATGAACGGATCGATGCTGCGGTTGGGCTGGGCCAGGCTCAGCACGCCGATGAGGGTGTGGCCATCGGCGGGATCATAGACCGGCGCGGCCACGTGCATCACCGTGTCGCCCTCGCTGCCGGGCACTTCCGGGCTGGAGCGCGCGCCG
Source organism: Stenotrophomonas sp. SPM (assembly GCF_003105135.1). Taxonomy (NCBI): domain Bacteria; kingdom Pseudomonadati; phylum Pseudomonadota; class Gammaproteobacteria; order Lysobacterales; family Lysobacteraceae; genus Stenotrophomonas; species Stenotrophomonas sp. SPM. The sequence goes on from NZ_QETL01000047.1 coordinate 18,487, forward strand.
TACTCGCCGCGCAGCGTGCGGTAGACATCGTTCCAGCGCGAATTGTCGCGGCCGACGTCGCGGCCCAGCGAATCGTAGATGACGATGCCGCGCGCATCGGTGATGGTTACCCGGTAATCGAGCGAACGCTTTGGGAAGCGCCAGACCATCGCCTTCAGATCGCGCTGGCGGGCCTTGGCCAGGTTGCGGGTGAAGCTGCCATTGCCGATCGTGCCGGCCTTGACGTCGGCGGCGGCCATTTCGGCGAGCACGTTGGCCGCATCGACCAGGGTCGATTCCATCGCCTGGCGCACGCCCGGCTTCACCTCGTTGACGAACACGCGCATGACGAAGAAGGCGGCGATGCCGGTGATCAGGAAGAAGCCCAGGAACAGCTTCAGTACCAGGCGCATGGCTCAGGTCTCCAGCGCGTAGCCCAGGCCACGATGGGTGCGGATCGGGTCGTCGCTGGCACCGGCGGCACGCAGCTTGGCGCGCAGCGTCTTGACGTGGGTATCGACGGTGCGGTCGGTACTGTCGGCGCTGCTGTCCCAGCCGCGGTCCATCAGCTGGGCGCGGCTGAGGATGGCGCCGGGGCGCTGCAGCAGCGCTTCCAGCAGGGCGTATTCGTAGCGGGTCAGGTCCAGGGCGTGGCCTCGGTAACGGATGCGCCGGCCCTCGCGGTCGATGGCGAAGGCACCGTGCTCGCGCCAGCCAGGCTCGACCGCCGCCACGGCCGGGGCGGTCGGCGCAACCCGACGCAGCCGGGCGCGTACCCGGGCCACCAGCTCGCGCGGTGAGAAGGGCTTGGCCATGTAATCGTCGGCGCCCAGTTCCAGGCCCAGCACGCGGTCCAGCTCATCGTTGCGGGCGGTCAGGAAGATCACCGGCACCTGCGCCTGCGGCCCCGGTAGAGCGCGCAGCCGGCGGCACACCTCGAAGCCGCTGAGGTCGGGCAGGCCCACGTCCAGCACCACCACGTCCACATCGCCCTCCTGCAGGCGCTGCAGGGCCTGCCCGCCGAGCAGGCAGTGGCTGGCTGCGTAGCCTTCGCTGCGCAAGGCATACAGCACGGTTTCGGCGATGGCGGCTTCGTCCTCGACTACCAGGACCTGGGCAACGGGGGCTGTCATGGCGCGCAGCATAGCCGCTGCGGCCGCCGCCCCGTACACTGCCGCCCATGAACTATCGCCACGCCTTCCATGCCGGCAACCATGCCGATGTCCTCAAGCACATCGTGCAGCTGGCCCTGATCGACAGCTTCAAGCGCAAGGACAGCCCGTTCTTCGTGCTCGACACCCATGGCGGTGCCGGCCGTTACCTGCTGGCCAGCGAAGAGGGCCGCAAGACCCTGGAGGCCGAAGACGGCATCATGCGCCTGATGGCCCAGCCCAAGCTGCCGGAGGTCATCGAGCGCTACCTGAAGGCCGTGCAGGCCGACAACCCGGTGGGCGCGATGATCACCTACCCGGGCTCGCCGCTGCTGAGTGCCCAGGCCATGCGCGCGCAGGACCGGATGGCGGTCTGCGAGCTGCAGGACGACGAAGCGGCCCAGTTGAAGGCGCTGTTTGCCCACGACAACCGCGTGGGCGTGCACCAAGGCGATGGCTACGCGCTGCTGCGTTCGCAGCTGCCGCCGAAGGTCAACGGCAGCAAGATCGGCCGTGGCCTGGTCCTGATCGACCCGCCGTACGAGGCACAGGATGCCGAGTACCAGGCCATCCTGGCCGCCTTGGCCGAGACCCTGGCGCGCTGGCCGCAGGCCACCTGCGCGGTCTGGTTCCCGATCAAGCAGCGCCGCACCATCCTGCATTTCCTGCGCAAGGGGGCTGCCCTGCCGGTGAAATCGGCCATGACCATCGAGTTCCTGGTGCGTCCGGACGACTCCCCGCTGCGCCTCAACGGCAGCGGCATGCTGCTGCTCAATGCCCCCTGGCAGTTCGACCGGGTGGTCGGCCCGGCCCTGCCGGCGCTGCGCCAGCACCTGGGCGAGCCGGGTGCCACCACCCGGCTGGATTGGCTTAAGGCGCCCGAATAGCCCACGCGCAAGCGTCGATCGGGCGACGATCTGCCGCCTTCACGAGGCTGTACGCCCGTGAGCCTTTCGTTCACGGAATGCAGCCCCGGTGATGCCACAATCGATGGACCACCAAGGAATCACCCGGTATGGCCACTCGCAACCGCATGCCGCCCTGGCATGAGATCTTCAAGGCTCCCAGCGGCCACGAGCTGCTGATCCGCCCCATCCGCCCGGAAGACGGCGCGCCGCTGCAGGCCGCCTTCAGCCTCTTCGGGCCGGAAGAAATCCGTGACCGTTTCCTGCAGTCGGTGACCGAGCTTTCGCCGGACACCACCCAGCGCCTGACCCACCCCAACCCGAAGACCGAAATCACCCTGGTAGCCGCTGAATCGCTGCCTGCCGGTGAAGCGGTGGTGGGCGCGGTCGCGCGTGCCTCGATCATCCCCGGCACCCGTGAAGCCGAGTACGCGATCCTGATCAGCCGCTTTCTGATCGGCCAGGGCCTGGGCCGCCAGCTGATGCGCAAGCTGGTGAAATGGGGCCGAGGCAAGTACCTGGACCGCCTGTATGGCGACGTGGCCGCCGAGAACGAGCCGATGAAGCAGCTGGCCGCCTCGCTGGGCTTCAAGCCGGTGCCGCACCCCAATGGCGCCGATGGCCTGGTGCGCATGGTGCTGGAACTGGACAACTGAGGTAGCGCCGGCCGCTGGCCGGCGCAGATTCACCGGCAGTCGAGCAAGCTCGACTCTACTTGCGCACACGGTCGCGACAAACCCTTCTGCTAAGATCGGCGGTCCATGTCGCGTACCTCATACCCCGCCCCGCCGTTGCCTCGCGCCGGCCAGCTCCGCGCCTGGTGGCGCGCCCCCGCCTCGCCGACCGCCCTGGCCTGGTACCTGGTCCAGGCCGCGCGCGCGCACAACGCACCGCTGCTGGTGATCGCCCGTGACAACCACGGCGCCAACCAGCTCGAAGCCGACCTGCAGACCCTGATCGGCACCGATCCGGACCTGCCGGTGGTGGCGTTCCCCGATTGGGAGACGCTGCCCTACGACCGCTTCAGCCCGCACCCGGACATCATTTCGCAGCGCCTGGCCGCCCTGCACCGCCTGCCCACGCTCAAGCGTGGCCTGGTGGTGGTGCCGGTGCAGACGGTGCTGCAGCAGCTGGCTCCGCGCAGCTACGTCATCGGTGGCAGCTTCGACCTGAAGGTCGGCCAGCGCCTGGACCTGGAGGCCGAGAAGCGGCGCCTGGAAAGCGCCGGCTACCGCAACGTGCCGCAGGTGATGGACCCGGGCGATTTCGCCGTGCGTGGTGGCCTGCTCGACGTGTTCCCGATGGGCGCCGACGAGCCGCTGCGGGTGGAACTGCTGGACGAGGACATCGATTCGATCCGCGCCTTCGATCCGGAAAGCCAGCGCTCGCTGGACAAGGTCGAGTCGGTGCACATGCTGCCTGGCCGCGAAGTGCCGATGGACGATGCCAGCATCGCCCGCGTGCTGGGCACGCTGCGCGAGCGCTTCGATGTCGATACCCGGCGCAGCTCGCTGTACCAGGATCTGAAATCCGGGCTGGCCCCGGCCGGCATCGAGTACTACCTGCCGCTGTTCTTCGACCGCACCGCCACCCTGTTCGACTACCTGCCCGCCGGCAGCCTGCCGGTGGTGTGCACCGGTGCGGATGAAGCGGCCGTCGCCTTCTGGGCGCAGACTGGTGACCGTTACGAACAGCGCCGCCACGATGTGGAACGGCCGCTGCTGCCGCCGTCGGCGCTGTACCTGTCGCCGGAACTGCTGCGCGAACGCTTGAACGATGCCGCGCGCATCGAGGTGTGGGCACCCGAGCACGCACGCATCGCCGATGCGCATGCGCTGGGTGACCAGCCGCTGCCGCCGCTGCCGGTGGCCGCACGCGAAGCACCGGCCGGCGATGCACTGAAGTCCTTCCTCGGCCACTACCCGGGCCGGGTGCTGATCGCCGCTGATTCACCGGGCCGCCGTGAAGCCCTGCTGGAAGTCCTGCAGGCCGCCGAGCTGAAGCCACCGGTGGTGGCCGACCTGCCCAGCTTCCTCGCCGACGATGCGCGCTTCGCCATTACCGTGGCGCCGCTGGAAGACGGCTTCGCGCTGGATGAGCCGCGCATCGCGGTACTCACCGAGCGCCAGCTGTTCCCCGAGCGCGCCGGCAGCACCCGCCGCACGCGCCGTGCCGGCCGCGAGCCGGAAGCCATCATCCGCGACCTCGGCGAGCTGACCGAAGGCGCGCCGATCGTGCACGAAGACCATGGCGTAGGCCGTTACCGTGGCCTGATTGCGATGGACGTCGGCGGCATGCCCGGCGAGTTCCTGGAAATCGAATACGCCAAGGGCGACCGCCTGTACGTGCCGGTGGCCCAGCTGCACCTGATCAGCCGCTATTCGGGCGCATCGGCGGAAACCGCGCCGCTGCATTCGCTGGGTGGCGAGCAGTGGACCAAGGCCAAGCGCAAGGCCGCCGAGAAGGTGCGCGACGTGGCCGCTGAGCTGCTGGAGATCCAGGCCCGCCGCCAGGCGCGTGCCGGCCTGGCGCTGCAGGTGGACCGCGCGATGTACGAACCGTTCGCCGCCGGCTTCCCGTTCGAGGAAACCCCCGACCAGCTGGCCGCCATCGACGCGACCCTGCGCGACCTCGCCAGCAGCCAGCCGATGGACCGCGTGGTCTGCGGCGACGTCGGCTTCGGCAAGACCGAAGTGGCCGTGCGCGCGGCGTTTGCCGCGGCCAGCGCCGGCAAGCAGGTGGCGGTGCTGGTGCCGACCACGCTGCTGGCCGAGCAGCACTACCGCAATTTCCGCGACCGCTTCGCCGATTACCCGCTGAAGGTGGAAGTGCTGTCGCGCTTCAAGAGCACCAAGGAAATCAAGGCCGAACTGGAGAAGGTCGCCGCCGGCACCATCGACGTCATCGTCGGTACCCACCGCCTGCTGCAGCCGGACGTGAAGTTCAAGGACCTGGGCATGGTCATCGTCGACGAGGAGCAGCGTTTCGGCGTGCGCCAGAAGGAGGCACTGAAGGCGCTGCGCGCCAACGTGCACCTGCTGACCCTGACCGCCACGCCGATCCCGCGTACGTTGAACATGGCGATGGCCGGCCTGCGCGACCTGTCGATCATCGCCACCCCGCCGCCGAACCGGCTGGCGGTGCAGACCTTCATCACCCAGTGGGACGACGCGCTGCTGCGCGAAGCCTTCCAGCGCGAGCTGGCGCGTGGTGGCCAGCTGTACTTCCTGCACAACGACGTGGAAAGCATCGGCCGCATGCAGCGCGAGCTGTCCGAGCTGGTGCCGGAAGCACGCATCGGCATTGCCCACGGGCAGATGCCCGAGCGCGAGCTGGAAAAGGTGATGCTGGATTTCCAGAAGCAGCGCTTCAACGTGCTGCTGTCGACCACGATCATCGAATCGGGCATCGACATCCCCAACGCCAACACCATCATCATCAACCGCGCCGACCGCTTCGGCCTGGCCCAGCTGCACCAGCTGCGCGGCCGCGTCGGTCGTTCGCACCACCGTGCGTATGCCTACCTGGTGGCGCCGGACCGTCGCTCGATCACCCCGGATGCGGAAAAGCGCCTGGAAGCGATCGCCTCGATGGACGAACTCGGTGCCGGCTTCACCCTGGCCACGCACGATCTGGAAATCCGCGGTGCCGGCGAACTGCTGGGCGAGGACCAGAGCGGGCAGATGGCCGAAGTGGGCTTCAGCCTTTACACCGAGCTGCTGGAGCGCGCGGTGCGCAGCATCAAGCAGGGCAAGCTGCCCGACCTGGATGCCGGCGAGGAAGTACGCGGTGCCGAAGTGGAACTGCATGTGCCGGCGCTGATCCCGGAAGACTACCTGCCGGACGTGCACACCCGCCTGACCCTGTACAAGCGCATTTCCAGCGCGCGTGACAGCGAGGCACTGCGCGAGCTGCAGGTGGAAATGATCGACCGCTTCGGCCTGCTGCCGGATGCGGCCAAGCACCTTTTCGCCATTGCCGAACTCAAGCTGCAGGCCAACACCCTGGGCATCCGCAAGCTGGACCTGGGCGAGAACGGCGGCCGCATCGTGTTCGAATCCAGGCCGAACATCGACCCGATGGCGGTGATCCAGCTGATCCAGAAGCAGCCCAACCTGTATGCCATGGAAGGGCCGGACAAGCTGCGCATCAAGCACCCGCTGCCGTTGCCGGAGGACCGCTTCAACGCGGCCCGTGCGCTGCTGCTGACCCTGGCGCTGCGCTGACCCCGGCGCACGCGTTACCCTATGCACCACCCCACCCCATCCGGGCCCGCAGACGCGGGCCTTGTTGTTTCTGCGTGCCAAGGCGGCGCCACCCCATGCTTGATTCCAACCCTCCCGATCTGCTGCACACCGATGCCTGCCTGGTCGATGCACTGTCGATGTCGCTGCAGATGCGCGATGCCTACACCCGCCATCACTGCGACCGCGTCGGCCTGCTCGCGCAGCGCCTGGCCGTCCACTGCGACATGGACAGCGACAGCCGCGCGCACGTCGGCCTGGCCGCGCGCTTCCACGACATCGGCAAGATCGGCATCCCCGATGACGTGCTGCTGAGCCCGCGCCGACACACCGACGAGGATCGCGCGATCATGCGCGAGCACCCGGTGCGCGGCGAACACATCTTCCTGGCCACCGGCCGCAGCGATGCGGTGCCGGTGGCGCGGCTGATCCGCGCCCATCACGAAGCCCACGACGGCAGCGGCTACCCCGATGGCCTGCACGGCGAGTCGATCCCGCTGGGCGCACGCATCCTCACCGTGGTCGACGCCTACGACGCGATGACCAGCGCCCGCCCCTACCGCCAGGCGATGGAGCATGACGCGGTGCTGCGCATCCTCGATGAGCAGGCCGGTGGGTTGATTGACCCGTACGTGCTGAGGCGTTTCCGCGACATGCTGGCCGGGTAGCGTCGACCTCCCGGCCCACCACAGCAAAAAAAGCCCCGCTTTCGCGGGGCCTTCTGCACTCAGACAACCGCCGTGGCGATTACCAGATCACCACGCGCTTGTCGTCGGCGCGCACCATCGCATCACCGGCCTTGCACTGGAACGCAGCGGCGTAGGACGGCATGTTCGACGGTGCGCCGTTGGCGCGGAAGTTGGCCGGTGCGTGCGGATCGGTGTTCAGGCGCACGCGCAGCTCGCCATCGGTGAAGTTGCGGCGCCACACGGTGGCCCAGTTCATGAAGAAGCGCTGGTCCTGGCTGTGGCCGTCGACTTCGACGTTGGCCTTCGGGTCTTCCTTCAGGGCCATCTGCAGCGCGTCGTACGCCACGGTCAGGCCGCCCAGGTCACCGATGTTCTCGCCCAGGGTCAGCTTGCCCTTCACGAACACGCCCGGCACCGACTCATAGCCGTCGAACTGCGCGACCAGCTTGTCGGTACGCTCGGTGAAGGCCTTGCGGTCACCGTCGGTCCACCAGTTGTCGAAGTTGCCGTTGGCGGCGAACTGGCTGCCCGAATCGTCGTAGCCGTGCATCATCTCGTGGCCGATGACCGCACCGATGCCGCCGTAGTTCAGCGCCGGGTCGGCCTTGGCGTCGAAGAACGGCGCCTGCAGGATGGCGGCCGGAAACACGATCTCGTTCTTGGTGGCGTTGTAGTAGGCGTTGACGGTCTGCGGGGTCATGCCCCACTCGGTCTTGTCCACCGGCTTGCCGATCTTGTCCAGCATGTAGCGGTAGTTGAACGCACGCGCCGCCTGCATGTTGCCCAGGTAGCTGTCACCGTTGGTCTGCAGGCCTGCCCAGTCACGCCACTTGTCCGGGTAGCCGATCTTCGGGGTGAAGCTGGCCCACTTCTCCAGTGCCTTCTTCTTGGTTTCTTCGCCCATCCACGGCAGCTGCTCCAGGCGCGCCTTCAGTGCCTGCGACAGGTTTTCCACCAGATGCTGCATGGCGACCTTCGACTCGGCCGGGAACACGGCGTCGACGTACAGCTGCCCCAGCGCTTCACCCATGCCGCCGTTGACCGACTCCAGCACGCGCTTCCAGCGCGGCTGCATTTCCTTCTGGCCACGCAGGGTGGTGCCGTAGAAATCGAAGTTGGCCTTCTCGAACTGGCTGCTCAGGTACGGCGAGGCATCGTCGATGGTGTGGAAGCGCAGGTAGGCCTGCCAGGTGCTGGCCGGCACATCGGCGAGCATCTTGTCCATTTCACCGAAGAAACCCGGCTGCGCCAGCGAGAACTTCTGTGCGGCCGGCACCTTCAGGGTGTCGAACAGCGCGGTCCAGCTGAAGTTCGGGGTCAGCTTGTCGGCATCTGCGGCGCTGAGCGGGTTGTAGCGCTTGGCCGGGTCACGCATTTCGATGCGCGACATCGAGGCCTTGGCCAGGCGGGTTTCGAAGGCCATCACGGCCTTGGCCTGCTCGGCGGCCTGCGCCGCGTCCAAACCGGACAGAGTCAGCACCTGTGCGATGTAGGCCACGTAGGCGTCGCGGATCTTGGCCTGCGCATCGTCGAAGTAGTAGCCCTTCTCCGGCAGGCCCAGGCCGCCCTGGCCGACGTAGGCGATGACGTTGGCCGAATCCTTGTAGTCGGCATTGGCGAACAGCGAGAACAGCACGCCCTTGCCCTCGGCCTGGCTGTCGCGCAGGTACTGGGTGATGGCGGCCGTGTCGTTCAGCGCGGTGATCTTGTCGAGCTGCGGCTGCAGCGGGGTCAGGCCGGCGGCCTCGATCTTGGCTTCGTCGTTACCGGTCTTCCAGATGTCACCGATCTTGACCTCCACCGAACCGGCCTTGGCCTGGCTGGCGGCGGCCTGCTCGACCAGCGCGTGCTGCACTTCCAGCGAGCGCTCGCGCAGGATCTCGAAGCTGCCCCAGGTGGTCTGGTCGCCCGGCACCGGGTTGGCCTTCAGCCACTTGCTGTTGACGAAGCCGTTGAGGTCGGTACAGGCGGCGATGGACGGATCCAGGTCGGCGCTGTTGAGCGAGATCAGCGGGGTCTTGATCTGCGACTGATCGAAGGCCGGCTTGGCATCGGCGGTGGCGGCCGGCGCGGTTTCGTTCTTGCCACAGGCAGCCAGCGACGCAGCGATGGCGATGGTCAGGCCCAGCGGGACCAGGTTGCGGACGTTCATGGAGTCTCTCTCCGACGGCGAATCGTCCAGCGTAGCGGGCGCGGCGGTGCCGGGGACCGGCCAAAGGTCACAGGGGGACTGGGCTGCGGATGCATTCGTCCCTGGTGCGAGGGGTTTCACCCATGCCGCACAGTGGCGGCGCTATGCCAGACTGGCAGGTATCGCCCCCACGACACCCGTTTGAAGCACATGGCCGACAGTCCGACACGCCGCGATGAGACCGTGGCCGAGCATATCCGGCGCTACGGGTGGCATTGCCTGCATGTCCAACCAGATCACCCCGACCAAGCTCCTTTTTCCTACACCATCGGCTTCAACCAGTGCCATCAGGCCCCCGAAGTCATGGTCTTCAACATGCCCCGTGACAGGGCACATGCTCTGCTCAGTGCCTGCGCCGCGATGCTCGCCGAGGGGCATCGGATACAGCCTGGCATCAGGAATGGCGACGTCCTGTCAGGGGGATACGACGTCATCTTCAGGCGCGTCGATCCCCGGTTCCACCAGGAGTACCTCGGAGTGGCCCTTCGACACGCGCCGGAAGCAGCGCTCGATGCCGTGGTGATGTTCCTTCCCGATGCCGATCACCGCTACCCCTGGGAGGATGGCTACGCATACGTTGACGTCAGCGAAGCGCTGGGCATCGTCTAGCAAAGGTCACGGGGCCTGCCCCTGTAGAGTCGAGCCATGCTCGACTGCGCCTTTTGCACGCCATGAAAGCAGTC
>NZ_QETL01000048.1:0-28162 GCF_003105135.1 Stenotrophomonas sp. SPM
AGCGGCACGCGAACAGCCGCCGGGCATGGCCCGGCGCTACCGATGTCTCTGCCGCGTATCATCGTCGTGTTTGCCCCACCTGGAGACAGCGATGAACCCCCTGCGCCCCTTCCGCGACAAGATGCCCGTCCTCGGCCAGCGCGTGTACGTCGACCCGGCCTGCACCCTCATCGGTGACGTGGAGCTGGCCGACGATGTCTCCATCTGGCCGGGCACGGTCATCCGCGGCGACGTCAACCATGTCCGCATCGGCGCCCGCACCAACGTGCAGGACGGCACCATCATCCACGTCAGCCACCACAGCCCGTACAACAAGGCCGGCTACCCGACCCTGATCGGCGAAGGCGTGACCGTCGGCCACGGCTGCATCATCCACGCCTGCACCATCGGCGATTACAGCCTGATCGGCATGGGCGCCTGCATCCTCGACGGTGCGCGCGTCGAGCGCCATGCCTTCGTCGGCGCCGGCGCCGTGGTCGGCCCGGGCAAGGTGGTCGGCGAGGGCGAGCTGTGGGTGGGCAACCCAGCGCGTCCGGCACGCACGCTCAGCGACAAGGAGATCGAGTCGCTGCATTATTCGGCCGACCACTACGTGCGGCTGAAGGACGAATACCTGGGCTGAGCCGCTTCGTCGGCCACTGGGCTCTGCTAAAGTCGGGGCCCGACCAGGAACCGTCGAGACCCCCATGCCTGTGGCAGCACGCCGGAGAGGACTCCAGCGCCCACATCCGCGGCCATCGCACTGATGACCGCGCCCATGCTCGATACCTACCGCGAGGTGGTAACGCCGGAAGGCGTGCCGCTGCAGTTGCCCACCGCCGGGCCGATGCCACGTGCGCTGGCCTGGCTGGTCGACCTGGCCATCCGCTTCGGCGCGCTGGTGCTGCTGTCCATTCCGCTGGCCCTGCTCGATGAGTTTGGCCGCGGCATCTACATGGCCGCGATGTTCCTGCTGATGTGGGCCTACCCGATCGTCTGCGAAGCGCTGTGGGGCCGCACCCTGGGCAAGCGTGTACTCGGCCTGCGCGTGCTGTCGCGCGATGGCGCACCGGTGGGCTGGATGGCCTCGATCACCCGCAACCTGCTGCGTACTGTGGACATGCTGCCGTTCGGTTATGCCCTGGGCCTGCTCAGCAGCCTGTTCGATCCCTACGGGCGCCGCCTCGGCGACCTGGTGGCCGGCACCGTGGTAGTGCACGAGCCGATGCGTTACCTGCCGCCACCGGCCACCATCGACAGCGTGCTGGTGCCGTCGCAGCCGCTGCGCCCGCAGGAACAGGCCGCCGTCCTCGCCTTTGCCGAACGCGCGCCCCGCCTGTCGCCGGGCCGCCAGCAGGAACTGGCGGGCATCGCCGAGCCGCTGACCGGTGCATCCGGCCAGGTGGGCGTGCTGCGCCTGTATGCGATGGCCAATTGGCTGCTGGGCCGCCGATGAAGCAGGAACAGTTCGTCGCCCGCCACCAGCACGAATGGCAGCAGTTGGAGTACTGGCTGCAGCAGCGCGCCGATGCTTCGCGGCGCCGGCGGCGCAGGCCCGAAGCCGCTGATCCGGGTGACGTCGCCTTCGCCCAGCGCTACCGCCGCCTGTGCCAGCAGCTGGCGCTGGCCCGCGAACGCGGCTACAGCCCGCAGCTGGTGCAGCGCCTGCAGCAGCTGATGCAGCAGGGCCACAGCGTGCTGTACCGCACGCCGCCGGTGCGCTGGCGGCGGGCGCTGGAATTCCTGATGGCCGACTTCCCGATGCTGGTGCGCAGCCAGGCGCGCAGCATGTGGGTGGCACTGGCGATGTTCGCGGTGCCGGCGCTGGCCTGCTTCGCCGTGGTGCAGCTGTACCCGGACAGCGTGCACCTGCTGATGGACAACAGCCAGATCGCCGAGATGGAACGCATGTACGACCCGGCTGCGGACCGGCTGGGGCGTGACAGCGGCACCGACTGGATGATGTTCGGCTACTACATCATGAACAACATCAGCATCGCCCTGCGCACCTTCGCCAGCGGCCTGCTGGCCGGGCTGGGCACGCTGCTGGTGCTGCTGTTCAACGGCGTCATCATGGGCGCGGTGGCAGGCCACCTGCAGCAGATCGGCCATGGCGATCCGTTCTGGCGCTTCGTCGTCGGCCATGCCGCCTTCGAGCTGACCGGCATCGTCATCGCCGGTGGTGCCGGCCTGCAGCTGGGCATGAAACTGCTGGCGCCCGGTCGCCGCCGCCGCATCGACGCGCTGGTGGAAGGCGGCCGCATCGGCGCCCGCCTGTGCCTGGGCGTGGCCTTCATGCTGCTGCTGGCGGCCTTCGTGGAAGCGTTCTGGTCATCGATCGCGCAGATCCCGGCCTGGGCCAAGTACAGCGTGGCCGGCGTGCTGTGGGCCGGCGTGCTGCTGTGGCTGTGGCGCGGTGGTCGCGGGGGTGAACGTGCGGATTGACCACCTGGACGTGGCCCTGCGTGCGCGCAGCGGCTGGGAAGCGATGGAACTGGGCACCGCCCTTGCCCGCCGCCATGCGCGCGCGGTGTGGGGCAGCTGGCTGCTGGCCAGTGCGCCGTTGTTCGTGCTGTTCAACGCGCTGGCCTGGTGGCTGGACGGCTTCGCCTGGGCATCGCTGGCGATGTGGTGGTTCAAGCCGCTGTTCGAGCGCGCGCCCCTGTACGTGCTCTCACGCGGCATCTTCGGCGAGACGGTCGGCGCGCGTGCGGCACTGGCCGCGCAACGGCACTGGGGCGGTACCGGTTTCTGGGGCTACCTTGGCTGGCGCCGTTTCAGCCTGCTGCGCAGCCTGTGCCTGCCGGTCAACCTGCTGGAAGGCAACGCACCCGCACAGCGCGCCCCACGCCGGCGCGCGGTGGCCGCCGGCGCCGCCGGGCCGGCAATCCTGCTGGCGCTGATCTGCCTCGGCTTCGAGCTGGTGCTGGTGCTCGGCGCGATCGCCGCGGTCTTCATGTTCATTCCGCTGGAACTGCTGCCCGACTCGTGGCGCGCGGCCTGGGCGATGATCAGCGTCGAGACCCCGCCGTGGGCGGACCTGCTGCTGAACCTGCTGAGCTGGCTGGCCGCTGCCCTGGTCGGCCCGTTCTATGTCGGCGCCGGCTTCGGCCTGTACCTCAACCGGCGCACGCAGATGGAAGCGTGGGACGTGGAGATCGCGCTGCGCCGACTGCGCGAGCGGCTGCTGCCGGCGGCATCGACGCTGGCCCTGCTGCTGTGCCTGGCACTACCGCTGGCCCCCGCCCACGCGCAGGACGCCGATGCGGACACTGCCCGCCAGGTCGCCGACGAGGCCCGGGCGGCTGGACAGACCGACGCGAACGAAGGCGAGGACGACGGCGAAGCAGCCAACGCCGCCAATGATCCGGCCAATGCCGCCGCCGGCATCTTCGGCGAGCAGCAGGTGGACACGGCCGGTTTCCGCCAGGCGGTGAACCGTGCCTACGAGGATCCGCTGCAGCGGCCGGTCCGCCAGGTCACCGAGTGGAAGCCGATCGACGACGCCACGGGGGAAAAGAAGGCCGGGAAGAAAGACACCAAGGACGACAAGGCCGGCCAGAAGCATGGCGAACGCAACCGCGGCCTGAAGCTGCTGGCGCGGGTGGCCGAATGGGGCCTGTGGGCGTTGCTCGGCGGGGTGGTGCTGGTGCTGCTGCTGACCGCGCGCCTGTGGTGGCCGTGGCTGCGTGGCGCCGGCCGGCGCACGCCGAAGGACGCACCGCGCGTACAGGAAGAGGCCGTGGAGCTGCCGGTGGTGCTGCCGCCGGACGTGGCCACCCAGGCCGGCCTGCTGTGGGACCAGGGACGTCCGCGCCAGGCCCTGGCCCTGCTTTACCGCGCCAGCGTGCGCACCCTGGTCGAGCGCACCGGCAACGCGTTGCCGCCCGGCGCTACCGAAGCGCAGTGCCTGCGTGCTTCGCGGCGCATGCCGCAGCCGGCGGACCGCGAGCTGTTCGCCCGCATCGTGCGCATGTGGCAGTACGCCGCGTACGGCGGCCGCCTGCCCACGCGCGATGAGTTCGATGGCCTGGCCGCGACCCTGCGCCAGCAGTTCGGGTGGAAGGCATGAGCCCGCGCGCGTTCTGGGCCCTGCTGCTCGGCCTGCTGGTACTGCTGGGCGTGCCGTTGACCATCCTGTTCCTGCGCACGCACGAGAAGGTCACCGAGACCGTGGTGCTGCCGCCGCGCGGCGAAGCCAGCTACAACCCACTGTACGTGCTGGGGCAGGCGCTGCGTGCCGACGGCATCGAGGTGCAGTCGCGCGAACGCCTGCAGCTGGCGAGGATGACCCTGGCCGACACCGATACCGTGGTCCTGCTGCAGGACACCCGCGAGATGCCGCCGGGCACCGCGCAGGCACTGCTGGACTGGGTCGCCCGCGGTGGTCACCTGCTGCTGCGCACGCAGCCGCCGGGCGAGGATAAGACCAGCACCACGCAGGGCCCGCTGCTGGACCGCATCGGCGTGGAAAGCCTGTTCCATGGCAAGGACTGCCAGCCGTTCCATGTGGTGGATGATCCCAACCACGTCGAGTTCTGCAACGGCCGCCGCTTCAGCCTCGGCTTCCGGGCCAGCGCCGACGCCGAGCGTCGCTGGGGCAACGAGGAGGGGCTGGCCTTCGCCCGCCTGCGCCACGGCAAGGGCCGCATCGATGTACTGGCCGACATGGATTTCATGCGCGGCGCGGGCGCCACCCCGCTGCCGCGCAAGGGGGCGACGGCCAAGAACACACCGCAGCGCGGCGGCCTGCATGATTTTTCCCACCGCGACCTGACCCGCCACCTGCTGGATCCCAACTACGGGCGCGGCACGGTGTGGCTGGTGTACGGCAGCCGCCCGCCGACGCTGCTGGCGCGCATCGTGCTGCAGGGCTGGCCGGTGTGGATTCCGCTGCTGCTGGCCATGCTGGGCTGGCTGTGGGCGCGCGCGCAGCGGCTGGGCAGCGTGCTGCCTTCGCCGGTGGTCGAGCGCCGCTCGCTGCTGGAACACGTGCGTGCCAGTGGCGAGCTGCTGCTGCGCTTCGGCCAGGGCGCGCAGCTGTACAACGCGGTGCAGGCGCTGTTCCTGCATCGCCTGCGCCTGCGCGCGCCGATGGCGGCCGCGCTGGACGGCGCTGCCCGCGACCAGGCCATCGCCGAGGTGCTGCAGTGGCCCGCCAGCCGCGTGGCCACCGCCCTCACCGCTCCTTCGCCGCACGATTCCTCCGCCCTGCGCGAGCGCATCCGCTTGCTGCTCCAGATGAGATCCCTGCTATGACCGATGCCCCTGAGCTTCCGGCGGCCGCCGCCGCCCGCCTGATCGAACGCGTCGACGCCATCCGCGATGCCGTCGGTCGCGCCTTCATCGGCCAGGCCGACGTGCTCGACCAGATCATGGTGGCGCTGCTGGCCGGCGGCCACGTGCTCATCGAAGGCGTGCCCGGGCTGGGCAAGACCCTGCTGGTGCGCGCGCTGGCACAGGCGATGGAGCTGGATTACGGGCGCGTGCAGTTCACCCCCGACCTGATGCCCAGCGACGTCAGCGGCCATGCGGTGTACGACCCGAAGAGCGAGAGCTTCAAGATCCGTCGCGGCCCGGTGTTCACCAACCTGCTGCTGGCAGACGAGATCAACCGCGCCCCGGCCAAGACCCAGTCGGCCCTGCTGGAAGTGATGCAGGAAGGCCAGGTGACCATCGAAGGCAAGGCCTTCACCCTGGCGCCGCCGTTCATGGCCCTGGCCACGCAGAACCCGCTGGAACAGGAAGGCACCTACCCGCTGCCGGAAGCGCAGCTGGACCGCTTCCTGCTGAAGGTGCTGATCGACTACCCGCAGCTGGAAGACGAGAAGCACATGGTCACGGCCATCACCCGTGGCCGCGCCGCCAGCGATTTCGACCTCAGCCAGGTGCCGCGCGTGCTCGGCGCCGGCGAACTGCTGGCGCTGCAGCAGGCCACCGCCGCCATCACCGTCGATGACGAAGTGATCGACTACGCGGTGCGCATCGTGGCCGCCACCCGTTCCTGGCCGGGCATCGCCGTCGGTGCCGGCCCGCGCGGCAGCATCGCGCTGGTGCGTGCCGCGCGTGCGCAGGCGGTGCTGGCTGGCCGCGATTTCGTCACCCCCGACGACGTGCGTGACATCGCCCGGCCGGCACTGCGCCACCGCATCGCACTGGCACCGGAACTGCAGATTGAAGGCCAGGGCCCGGACGACGTGCTTGGTGCCCTGCTGGCCAAGGTGGAAGCGCCGCGCCGATGAGGCCTGCGCCGCTGCTGCTGGTCCTGCTGGCTGCCTGGGCCGCGCTGGGCGGCGTGGTGCTGGCTGGCCTGCTGCCGTACTGGAGCTGGGCCGTGGCCGGTGCATTGGTGGCCCCGCTGGCACTGGTCGATCTCTGGCGGCAGTGGCGACGTGCATCGCCGCAGGTACAGCGCCAGGTGCCCGAAGCGCTTGCGCTGGGCGTGCGCCGCGAGATCGGCCTGCGCCTGTTCGCCGAGCAGCCGATGCAGGTGCAGGTGTTCGATCGCGTGCCCGGCGGCTGGCCGCTGGAAGGGTTGCCGCAGCGCCTGCAGCTGCGCGCCGGCCACGCCAGCACCCTGCACTACCAGGTGCAGCCGCAGCAGCGCGGGCGCTTCCAGTTCGACGGCGTGGACGTGCGCATCCGCTCGCCGTGGCGGCTGTGGTGGCAGCAGCGCACGCTGCCGCCGGTGCTGGACGTGCGGGTCTATCCCAACTTCGTGCCGCTCACCCGCTTCGCGTTGTTCAGTGCCGACCAGGCCTCGCGCCTGGTGGGCGCACACGTGAAGCGCCGCCGTGGTGAAGGCACCGACTTCCACCAGATGCGCGAGTACCGCGTCGGTGACAGCCTGCGCCAGCTGGACTGGAAGGCCACCGCCCGCGCGCGCAAGCTGATCTCGCGCGAGTACCAGGACGAGAAGAACCAGCAGCTGCTGCTGATGCTCGACAGCGGCCGGCGCATGCTGGCCAGCGAAGGCGGTCTCTCACACTTCGACCATGCCTTGAACGCATCGCTGGTGGTGGCCTACCTGGCGTTGCGCCAGGGCGATGCCGCCGGCCTGTTCGCGGTGGGTGGCGAACGCCGCTGGGTGGCGCCGCAGCGTGGCATGGGCACGGTGGAATACCTGCTGCGCGCCAGCTACGACCTGCAGCCGCAGGCCGTAGCCACCGACTACCTGGCGGCCGCCACCGAAGTCTCGCTGCGGCAGCGCCGGCGTGCCCTGGTGATGCTGGTCAGCAACGTGCGCGACGAAGACATCGAAGACCTGCTGGCCGCCGTACGCCTGCTGCAGCGCCGCCACCTGGTATGCGTGGCCAGCCTGCGCGAACGCGAACTGGATACCGCGCTGGAAGGCGAGGTGCAGACTCTGGAAGATGCCGCCCAGGCCGGCGCCGCCGCGCTGTACCTGCAGCAGCGCGCGAAGGCGCACGAAGCACTGCGCAGCGAGAAGGTGATGGTGCTGGACGTGACCGCCGACGCCCTGCCTGCCGCGCTGGTGGAGCGGTATCTGGCAGTGAAGCGCGAAGGGCTGCTCTGACCCTGCGATTGACCGGAGCCGAGCATGGGCTCGGCTCTACAGACGGCCCGATTCCTGTAGAGCCGAGCCCATGCTCGGCTTCCTGATTCCTGTAGAGCCGAGCCCATGCTCGGCTGCCGGCCAGCGGCCGGCACTACCTACTCCTGCAGCAAACGCCGCTGCAACCGCTCCACCGCACGCTGCAGCAGTACCCGGTTGCGGGCCAGCTTCATCCACCGCGGCAGGCGCGAGAACATCGAGGCGTTGTGCACGCCGCCGTGCTCGCGCAGTGCCGACGTCGCGTACTCATGCAGCACCTGCAGGTGCTCGGCGTTGTAGGCCCACAGCAGGCCCGCGCGGGTAGGTTCCAGCAACCGCAGCGGCAGGCCGAAATGCGGATCTGCCGGCTCGGCATCGCGCAGCGGGCAGACGCTGACTTTCACTTCGCTGGTGCGCCCGCACTGCGCGCACTTGGCCGGCAACACCTCGGGCACGGCCGCGGAGGCCGACGGCCGATGCTGGTGCACGCACACCCACTGGTGACCGCAGTAACCGCACGGTCGGCGACCATCGATGCGCACCGCGCCCACCCAGGCACCGCTGTCCAGCGCCACGCTGCAGCCGGTGCAACGGAAGCGCGCCGTCCAGCGGTGAGGCTGCCAGCTGGCGACCACCCAGCCCGGCGTGTCACAGCGATGGCAGCGCACGGCCACGCGCCCGGCGAAGGCGTGCAGCGTGCGGCCATCATCGAAGTGCCGCCCCGGCACCGGCGTTGTTCGCCCGCGCCGGCCCAAGGGCCGCCGCACCGCCATCAGACGTAGATCCGCGTCGGCGCCTCGTCCACGATCGCATGCGGCACGAAGCGCGCACTGTCGCGGGTGATCGCGCTGTCATCCTCGCGGATGCCGATGCCGCAGGCGTGGTCACCGATCACCCAGCTGCCGATCAGCGGATAGCCGCCTTCGAAGCGCGTGAGCGGATGCGCACGCTGGATGATCGCCGGGCCTTCGTACGGGCCGTCGCTGCGCTGGGTGCTGCCATCGGCCAGGTGCATCTCGATGTTGGCACCTTCGCGCGAGAACAGCGGCTTGCGCACCCAGCCCGAGGCCAGCGCGCTGCCATCATCGAAGTGCGCTTCCAGCAGGTTCGGGTGGCCGACGTTGCGCTGCCACAGCAGCGGCAGGATGCCCTTGTTGCTCAGCACCGCCTTCCACGCCGGCTCCAGCAACTGGATGCCCGAACCGGGCAGCGCGCGACCGAATTCCTCGGCCATCAGGTCTTCCAGCGGGTACAGCTTGAACAGCGTGCCGATCACTGTGTCGTCCAGCGCGGTGAAGCGACCGTCCTCGGACAGGCCGATATCCTCGATGGCGATGGCCTCGCCCTGCAGGCCGGCCTGGGCGGCGCAGTCACGCAGGTAGTCGACCGTGCCACGGTCCTCGTCCGAACTGCCCACGGCGCTGAAGTACAGCGGCGGCGGCAGGCGCGCGGCGAGCTCGCCGAAACGCTCGACCAGGGCCTCGTGCATGCCGTTGAACTGGTCGGCGTGCTGCGGCAGGCGGCCGGCGTTGCGCTGGTCCTCCAGCCACTGCCACTGGAAGAAGCTGGCCTCGAACAGCGAGGTCGGCGTGTCGTAGTTCAGTTCGTACAGCTTGGCCGGGCCGGTGCCGTCGTAGGCCAGGTCCAGTCGCCCGTACAGATGCGGCTGGCGCTGGCGCCAGCTTTCGGCGATCCAGTCGCGGTAGTGCGCGGGGATCGCCAGCTGGTCCATCAGCCGCTCGCTGGCGATGACATCGCCGACCAGGTCCAGCGCCATCTGGTGCAGCTCGGCGCTGGGGTCTTCGATGTCCTGTTCGATCTGGCGCAGGGTGAAGGCGTAATACGCGCTTTCATCCCAGTACGGCTGGCCGTCGATGGTGTGGAAGCGGAAACCGGCTTCCTCCGCGCGCGCCCGCCAGTGGGCGCGCTCGGCAATGCGAATTCGCTGCATGGGTCGATCAGCCGCCGAAGCTGCCGCCGCTGCGGCGGGTGCTGGTGCTGCCGAAGCCGCTGCGGCTGGCGGTGACGGCACGGTTCGGCTCGCTGCTGACCGGGGCCAGGCCGGCCTTGCCGGCGCCGATGCCGCTGGCGGTGTTCATGCCACCGGTGCCGCCCGGGGCCGGACGTGCCCAGCCGGCGTTCTTGTCCTGGTAGGCCGGGGCCGAGGCCGGCGCCTGCGGGGCCAGGCCGCCGCGGTTACTCAGCATCTGCGACATGAAGAAGCCCATCATCATCGGGCCGATGAACGAGGTACCGGCCGAGGTGTGCTGCTGCACGCACTGCTCAGGCTTGTAGTCCTGCTCACAGGCTTCCTTGCTGGCGTACTTCGGCGCCGCGTCGGCCGCCTTCTGCTGGGCCTCGGCAAAGGCGTTGCGGCACGAGGACGGATCGCCCGTCGCCTCGGTGCAGGCCTGCACGGAGGTATACAGGCCTTCCTGCACCTGCACCTGCTCTTCCTTCTGGCAGGCGGTGAACAGCAGGGGGGCAGCGCTCATCAGCAGCAGCGCGGTGGTGCGGGAACGCTTCATGGCGTCATGCCTCCGAATCGGATCAATTCCCGCAATGATGCCAAATCCGTACCAACAACCGGAATCGGCAAAGTGGGAAAGATGAACGGAATTTCATTTTCGCCTTCCCGTCTGACCTCCATCCACGCATGGCGTGGGTCTACTGGCCCCCGGCCAACTGTCGGAGGCGGGGTGGGTCCGGTGGCAGGGGCGTGAGCGCCATGGATGGCGCGACCGAGGCTACATGGACGTACTTGCGCCGTCCCCTGCCACCGGACCCACCCCGCCATCCCACGGACACCCCGCTTTTGACGTTGACGTTGATTGGGCAGGTGCAGGGCTGCAAGCCCTGCCAGACCGCCTTCGGTGGTTGCAGCAGCAACCGAAAAAATTGTCCATGATCGAGCGACCCCCACGTTGTACGGCCCGCCCGTTCCGCCAGCCATGCCTGAATACCGCTCCCGCACCTCCACCGCCGGCCGCAACATGGCTGGCGCCCGCGCCCTGTGGCGCGCCACCGGCATGAAAGACGGCGACTTCCACAAGCCGATCATCGCCATCGCCAACTCCTTCACCCAGTTCGTGCCCGGCCACGTGCACCTGAAGGACCTCGGCCAGCTGGTCGCGCGCGAGATCGAGAAGGTCGGCGGCGTCGCCAAGGAATTCAACACGATCGCGGTCGACGACGGCATCGCCATGGGCCACGACGGCATGCTGTACTCGCTGCCCAGCCGCGAGATCATCGCCGACTCGGTCGAGTACATGGTCAACGCGCACTGCGCCGACGCGCTGGTGTGCATTTCCAACTGCGACAAGATCACCCCCGGCATGCTGATGGCCGCCCTGCGCCTCAACATCCCGGTGGTGTTCGTCTCCGGCGGCCCGATGGAAGCCGGCAAGACCAAGCTGTCCGAGCACAAGCTGGACCTGGTCGATGCGATGGTCATCGCCGCCGACGAAAGCGCCAGCGACGAAAAGGTCGCCGAGTTCGAGCGCAGCGCGTGCCCCACCTGCGGTTCCTGCTCGGGCATGTTCACCGCCAACTCGATGAACTGCCTGACCGAAGCGCTGGGCCTGTCGCTGCCCGGCAACGGCTCGACCCTGGCCACCCACGCCGACCGCGAGCAACTGTTCCTGCGCGCCGGCCGCCTGATCGTCGAACTGTGCCATCGCTGGTACGGCGGCGAGGAAGCAAGTGCGCTGCCGCGTGGCATCGCCACCCAGGCCGCGTTCGCCAACGCGATGACCCTGGACATCGCCATGGGCGGCTCCACCAACACCATCCTGCACCTGCTGGCGGCCGCGCAGGAGGCCGAAGTGGACTTCGACCTGACCCACATCGATGCGCTGTCGCGGCGCGTGCCGCAGCTGTGCAAGGTGGCGCCGAACACGCCCAAGTACCACATGGAAGACGTGCACCGCGCCGGCGGCGTGTACGGCATTCTCGGCGAACTGGCGCGTGGCGGCCTGCTGGATACCAGTGTGCCGACCGTGCACAGCCGCACCCTGGCCGATGCCATCGAGCGCTGGGACGTGGCGGTCAGCGACGAATCCAGCGTGCACGACTTCTTCCGTGCCGGCCCGGCGGGCATTCCCACCCAGGTGGCTTTCAGCCAAGCCACGCGCTGGCCCACGCTGGACGTGGACCGCGCCGAAGGCTGCATCCGCAGCGTCGAACACGCCTACTCCGCCGAAGGTGGCCTGGCCGTGCTGCGCGGCAACCTGGCCGTCGATGGCTGCGTGGTGAAGACCGCCGGCGTGGACGAGTCCATCCACGTGTTCGAGGGCAGAGCACGCGTGTTCGAGAGCCAGGACGCGGCCGTGGCCGGCATCCTGGCCGACAAAGTGCAGCCCGGCGACGTCGTGGTCATCCGCTACGAAGGCCCGAAGGGCGGCCCGGGCATGCAGGAAATGCTCTACCCCACCAGCTACCTGAAATCGAAGGGGCTGGGCAAGCAGTGCGCGCTGCTGACCGATGGTCGTTTCTCCGGCGGCACCTCGGGCCTGTCGATCGGCCACGTCTCGCCGGAAGCCGCCAGCGGCGGCACCATCGGCCTGGTGGAAGACGGTGACCGCATCCGCATCGACATCCCCGCCCGCCGTATCGACCTGCTGCTGGACGACGCCACCCTGGCCCAGCGCCGCGCCGACGCCGATGCGCGCGGCTGGAAGCCGCGTGAAGCCCGCCCGCGCAAGGTCACCAGCGCACTGAAGGCCTACGCACTGCTGGCGACCAGCGCCGACAAGGGCGCCGTCCGCAACACCGCCCTGCTCGGCGATTGATGAAGAGGGGTCGGATTCCTTTCGCAGAAAGGGCTCCGACCCCGGCACAGCATTCCAGTCACTGTGGGTCGCAATGATGGTCCAGCCGTCATGTGACTCGCCGCGCGTGCAATCGCGCCGTGACAGTCCGATCTTCGAGGTTGCCGGCCAGCGGCCGGCACTACCCGGACGATCTGCTACGGTGCCGGGGTACTCACTGACACGGAGGTTGTGATGACGTTGCTTTCGCTTGCCCTGGCCGCTGCGCTGGGCGCCGCACCCGAACCGTCGAAGGGGCCGGACTGCAGCTACGACCGCGATGCGATGCTGGCGATGGAACCGGATGCGTTCGACCAGGACCTGGAAGGCGGCTGGCGACCGCTGGCCGAGCGCGGTTGCCAGCGCGAAGCGGCCGATCTGCTTGCCGCCTACAGCGCCCTGCCCAAGGCGGCGGGCAACACCACCATCATCTGGCACGAAGGCCAGCTGCGCGCCGAGCTCGGGCAGACGGCCCAGGCGATTGCGCTGATGCAACGCACCTACAAGCCTAAGGACAAGGATCCCGGTTACTGGAATGCCTACGTGGACGGCACGGTTGCGTTCCTGCAGCGCGACCGTGCGGCACTGGAAGAGGCCCGCGCGGCGCTGGTCGCGATTCCCACACCGGAGGGTTTCGCCGGGGCGTTGAAGGATGGGCGCTACCACTTCACGACCGCAGGCGGGCAGAAGGTGGATGTGGCCTGGCCACCGAACCTGGACGTGCTCGATGGCTTCCTGCGCTGCTTTGATCGCGATTACCACAACGCCTATGGCAACCGGGCCTGCCGGAAGCCGGAGGGCGGTTGAGCGACAGCGTGCGTGGTGGGGTCAGCCGATCACACGCTTGAACGGCGGCAGCGCGTCGATGATGCGCTTGCCGTAGCGGCGGGTCAGCAGCCGCGAATCAAGGATGACCACGCGGCCAGTGTCGGTGGACGTGCGGATCAGGCGGCCGGCGAACTGGGTGAGCGTGCGCAGCGCATGCGGGATGGCGATCAGGTTGAAGGCGTTCATGCCACGGGCTTCCACCCATTCGCTCAGCGTGGCGGTCTGCGGGTCGGTCGGCACCGCGAACGGCACCTGGGTGATGACCACCGTGGTGCAGGCTTCGCCGGGCAGGTCCAGGCCCTCGCCGAAGGAGTTCAGGCCAAACAGCACCGAGCCTTCGCCCGCGGCGACGCGGCGCAGGTGTTCGTCGATCAGCCGGGTCTTGGACATGTCGCCCTGCACCAGCACCTGCTTGCGGCGCGCGGCCGACATCAGGCCGGCCACCTTCTCCATCTTCCAGCGCGAAGTGAACAGCACCATCGAGCCCTTGGCCCAGTCCAGCTCCTGGTCCAGGTAGCGCGCCACTTCGCGCGGATGGCCTTCGCGGTCATCGGGCGTGACCGGGAACTTCGGCACGATCAGCTCAGCCTGGTTGGGCAGATCGAACGGCGAGGCCAGCGAGACCATCTCTGCATCGGGCGGAATGCCGTTGTCGATGGCCAGCGACTGGAAATCGCCACCGCCGGTCAGCGTGGCCGAGGTCATCACCACCGAATCCACCTGATCCCACAGCAGCTTGCGCAGCACGTGCGCGGCCGATACCGGCGAGCCATGCAGTACCAGATCGCCGTCGCGGGTGGCGGTGACCCAGCGCGCGGTGGGGGGCGCGCCGTCCTTGTCCTCGCGGCGCCAGGCCTGCCACAGGTTGTACTGCTGCTCGATCATTTCCAGCGCCATGCCGAGGTTGCGCTGCAGGCGCTCGCGCGCGGCATCGTCCGGCTTGCCCTTGGCCACCTGTGCCGTGGCGGCATGGGCCCAGTTGTAGAGGCTGCGGGTATCGTCGGCCAGCGCTTCGATCGGCTCGCGCCAGGCCTCGGGCAGGCGACCGTTGGCGGCGCGCCACATCGGGTCTTCGTCGGCCGGGGCCGGCATCCACACCGCTTCCACGTGGTCGCGGAAGGCACGCAGCTGCTTGGCCACGTTGCTGGCCACGTCGATGGCTTCGTTCGGCAGCAGGTTGCCCAGGCGGTCCTTGTCGACCGCGCGGTAGGCACCGGCAATCAGGATCTGCAGGCGGCCGGTGCGCTTGGCCATCTCGTCCAGGGCCAGGCTGGCCGCGCCCTGGTCGATGGCCACGTTGCCGATGTGGTGGCCTTCGTCCAGCACCAGCAGCATGTCCGACGGCGCGGCGATCATCGGCTGGCCGTTGTCGCTGTCACCAATGGACAGCGCCGACAGCAGCAGCGCGTGGTTGGTCACCACGATCTGCGCATCGCGCACGGTGTTGCGTGAGCGCAGCACCGCGCACTGCGCCGAATACGCGCAGCGGCGCCCGGCGCAGGCCGAGGCGGGCGTGGTGATGCGGCTGCGCAGGCCGGGGCTGATGGTTTCCGGCGCGTTGTCGATGTCACCGTCCCACGTGCCGCTGGTGAAGGCATCGGACAGGCGCTTGGCGATATCCATTTCGATGGGCGCCAGCGGCCGGTCGTACAGCGGCGCTTCGTCCTCGAACATGCCGCCCTGCGCGCCCTCGCCCTGCGCTTCAGCGGCATTGCGCGTGCACAGGTAGCGGGTGCGGCCCTTGGCCAGGGCCACGGTCGCTTCCAGGCCGGTGGCCTTGAGGAAATTGGGAATGTCACGCTCGACCAGCTGCGACTGCAGGGCCACGGTACCGGTGCTGATGACCAGCTTCTTCTTGCTGGCCAGCGCGATCGGCACGCCCGCGGTGAGGTAGCCCAGACTCTTGCCGACGCCGGTCGGTGCCTCGACCACGCCGACACCGCCACTGGTGGACAGCGCACGCGACACCACACCGATCATCTGGCTCTGCGAGCGGCGGGTGGAGAAGCCGGGGGTGTTGGCCTGCAGCGTCGTGTACGCCTTGCGGATCGCGTCCTTCAAGGCGTCATCGAGCTTGCGCGGGGCGGCGACGGTTTCGGTCACGCCGGGAACTACCGTGGCTGGATCAGGCCGGCCATTGTCGCATGGCCGGCCACCGGGACCGAGGCGCGGGCGCTGAACAGGGTCAGCGGCGTCGGGGGTTGGCGGTCATGGGTTGCATTGACGCACCGGGCAGGGGCGGATGCGGCGTTGCCAGCCCATCCACGGTAGCGCCGGGCCACGCCCGGCGGCTCTGTCAGGACCGCTGCGCTCGCCGGGCATGGCCCGGCGCTACCGGCCTGCGGCAGGCGGTAGCGGCGGCCGCTGGCGCAGCACGCGCACCAGCGCCCAGATCACCAGCACGATGCCGAAGGCGCTCAGCAGCGACAGCACGAACTGCACGCCGCCCAGCACCGCGCTCATCGCCGAGATGGCGGTGAAATCACCGCTGCTGACCATCCACAGCGGCACCACGTTGGCAACCACGCCGCCAAGGTTGGCCACCAGCAGCAGCACCAGGCCCGCCAGCGCACCGCTGCGGGCCGCATCACGCGGCGCGCCCACCACCCAGACCAGGCCGACGCACAGCGCGATCAGCACCGGCAGGCGCACGCCGATCATGCTCAGCACGCTCAGCAGCAGCGAGGAGCTGTCCATGGCTCAGTCCTGGCCGGCAAACGCGCCGGCACCGGCACGCAGCTGCTGGTAGACCTCGTCGGTCTGCGGGCGCACGCCGTGCCACTGCAGGAAGCTCTCGGCAGCCTGCTCGACCAGCATGCCCAGGCCATCGACGGTATTGCGGCAGTTGGCCGAGCGCGCCCAGGCCAGGAAGGCGATGGCGGCCTCGCCATAGTTCAGGTCCACCGCGGTGGTCATCGAATTGACCAGCGACAGCGGCAGCTTGAACTCCACGTCGCGGTCGCGGCCGGCCGAGGTGGCGTTGAGGATCAGTTCGAAATCGCCCAGGTCGCGCAGGTCTTCCCAGTAGCGGCTGAGCGCGCGGCCCGGCTCGCCCATGGCGTCGATCAGTTCGTCGGCGCGTTCCGGCGTGCGGTTGACCACCACCAGCTCGGTGATGCCGGCATCGAGCAGCGCCGGGGCGACGCTGCGTGCCGAACCACCGGCGCCGATCAGCAGCACGCGGCGGCCGCGCAGGTCCAGGCCGTGGCGGTCGGTCAGGTCACGCACCAGGCCGATGCCATCGGTGGTGTCACCGTGCCAACGGTCGCCCTTGCGCAGCAGGGTGTTGACCGAGCCGGCGCGGCGCGCGCGCGCGGTCAGCGTGGTGCACGCCGAGAACGCGGCTTCCTTGTGCGGCGAGGTGACGTTGGCGCCGACACCACCCTCAGCGGCGAAGGCGTCCAGCCCGGCCAGGAAGGCATCCGGGGCCAGGTCGATCGCGCGGTAGTCGATGCTGATGCCTTCCTGGCGACCGAACGTCGCGTGGATCAGCGGCGACTTCGAGTGGGCAACGGGGTGTCCGAAGACGGCGTAACGATCGGTCATGGAATCCTCAAGCTGGCTAGACTGGTGCACTTTCGTGCAAGGACCCGGATGATGCGCATCACCCCGACCCTGCTGGTGCTTGCCGCCAGTCTACTCTCTGCCCCCGTGGCGATGGCGTTGAACGAGTACGGCATCGAGGGCATGGGCGTGGTCTCCACCCGCGCCGACGAGGGCCGGGCGACGATCAGTGCCGACGGCCAGCGCATCGTCTTCGCCCGCCGTGGCGAGGCAGGCTTGGGGCTGTGGCAGGCACGGGTAGTGGACGGCCGCTGGCAGCAGGCCCAGGCCCTGCCGGTGGACGTGGCCGGCGAGGCGCTGGACCCTTATTTCAGCCGCGATGGCCACTGGCTGCTGTTCGCCGCCGGCCGCGAGGGGAAATGGGCGCTGTACCGCGCGGCGGTGGCCGCCGATGGCAGCGTGGGCCGGGCGCAGGCGCTGGCCGGCAAGGATGGCAGCCGTGCCGAGCGTGGCGCGGCCCTCAGCGCCGATGGCCGCCGGCTGCTGTTCGCGCGCGACCAGGGCCGTGGCGCGGGCTGGGATCTGTTCGTGGCGCCGCTGGATGCGCAGGGCATGCGCGGTGTGGCCGTGGCCCTGGCCGCGCTCAACACCGCTGCCGACGAAACCGACGGCGATTGGCTGGGCAATGACGGCGCGGTGGTGTTCAGCCGTGGCAACGGCGAGGCCGCGCAGGTGATGACCAGCGCCTGCGCCTGGACCGGTGCCGCGCTGCAGCCGCTGGGGCTGTCGTTCAACCAGACCGGCGGATGGACTGGCGCGACGGTGGTCGACAATGCGAAGCCGGGCGAGATGCTGGTGGCCAGCAGTGCGGCCAGGGCACCGCGTGCCGGTGGCGTGGATGTGTACCGGCTGGCGGTGCCGAAGGTCGCGGCCGTGGCCGGGTGCGTGCGGTAGATCCACGCCGTGCGTGGATGACCGTCTGGTAGATGCCAACCTCGGTTGGCATGCCCTGGAGCGACAACCAAGGTTGGCGACTACCGGCGCGCCAACACCTGGGCGCGCTGCTTCTCGTAATCGATCTCGCTCAGCTGGCCGTTGTCCTTGCGGCGGTTCAGCGCGGCCAGTTCGGCCTGCACGCTTTCCGGCAGGGCCTGCTCACGGGCCACGTGGGCGGCGGCGGAGAGCTGCTCCGGCGGGCGCCGACTGGCACGCCAGGCCGCCACGAACACGGCGACGATGATGGCGCCGAACACCAGCGTGCCGGTGCCCCAGATCAGCCATTGCATCCATCCCATTTCCGGTCCCATCGCGTGTTCCTCCGTCCGTCGTGAGCGCTATTGTCAGCGCTCGCGCAGCCAACGCGCCACCTGCGGCGCGAAGTAGGTCAGTACGCCATCGGCGCCAGCCCGCTTGAAGCCCAGCAGCGATTCCATCACGCAGGCGCGTTCGTCCAGCCAGCCGTTGGCGAAGGCGGCCTTCATCATCGCGTATTCGCCACTGACCTGGTAGGCGAAAGTCGGCACGCCGAACGTCTCCTTCACCCGGCGCACCAGGTCCAGGTAGGGCATGCCCGGCTTGACCATCACCATGTCGGCGCCTTCCTCAAGATCCAGCGCGATCTCGCGCAGGGCCTCGTCACCGTTGGCCGGGTCCATCTGGTAGGTCTTCTTGTCGGCCTTGCCAAGGCTGCCGGCGCTGCCCACCGCATCACGGAACGGACCGTAGAACGCCGAGGCGTACTTGGCCGAGTACGCCATGATGCGCACGTTGAGGTGTTGGTCGGCATCCAGCGCACGGCGGATCGCGCCGATGCGGCCGTCCATCATGTCCGAGGGCGAGATGATGTCGGCGCCGGCTTCGGCATGCGACAGCGACTGCTTGACCAGGGCTTCAACGGTGATGTCGTTGAGCACGTAGCCCTTGTCGTCGATGATGCCGTCCTGGCCGTGCGTGGTGTAAGGGTCCAGGGCCACGTCGGTCATCACGCCCAGTTCCGGGAAGCGCGTCTTCAGCGCGCGGATCGCACGCTGCGCCAGGCCGTCCTCGGCCCACGCCGCCGACGCATCCAGCGACTTCTGCGAGCTGTCGATGACCGGGAACAGATCGATCACCGGAATGCCGAGCTCCAGCGCCTCTTCGGCCACTTTGAGCAGTTCTTCAATCGACAGGCGCTCCACGCCAGGCATCGACGGTACGGCAGTGCGGCCGGCCAGCTCGTGCACGAACACCGGGTAGATGAGGTCGTCGGTGGTCAGCGTGTTCTCGCGCATCAGGCGGCGCGAGAATTCGTCATGGCGCATGCGCCGCGGGCGGTAATGTGGATGAGGCATGGCAGGCTCCGGGGAGTGGCTATTGCAACAGGTAGCCCTGCGGCAGCAGGGGTTCGGGCAGGGGGCGTTCGCCGAGCGCGTCGAGCTGGTCGATCTCGATCGTGCGCACCATGGCGTCCAGCGGCAGGTCGTTCGGCTCCAGGCCGAAGGGCTCTTCCATCTCCTCGCCCAGCTGGTCCAGGCCGAAGAAGGCATAGGCCAGCACCGCCGACAGCACCGGCGTGCCCCAGCCCAGCGAACTGGCCAGGCCGAACGGCAGCAGCACGCAGAACATCCACGCGCAGCGGTGCAGCAGCAAGGTGTAGGCGAACGGCAGCGGCGTGCTGAGGATGCGCTCGCAGCCGGCCTGGATGGAGGACATCGCGTGCAGCCGGTCCTCCAGCTGGGTGTAGAGGATCGGCTCCAGCTCGCCGCTGCGCAGCGCCTGGGCCAGCTCGGCGGCGATCATCGACAGCAGTGCGTCGGGCACGTTCTCGCGCTCGGCCAGCTGCTCGCGCTGCGGCTTGTCCAGCCAGGGCAGCGCCACCAGGGCGACGATGCGCCCGCGCAGGCGTGCGGCCAGGGCATGGGCGAAGGCGGTGGTGAGGTAGGCGATGCGGCGGCGGCGGCCGCTGTCGTCGGCCAGCAGCAGGTGCACCTGGCGCGCCAGCGAACGCGATTCGTAGATCAGCTGGCCCCACAGCTTGCGGCCTTCCCACCAGCGGTCATGGCACGCGCTGTTGCGGAAGCTGAGGAAGATCGACAGGACCAGACCGAGCAGGGTGAACGGGGTAACCGAGACCCGCTCGATGCCGAACGGCGGGGCCAGTTCCACCACGGCGGCGACGGCAATCGACAGCACCAGGATGGCCAGCACCTTCGGCGCGATGGCCGGCACGATGGAACCGCGCAGGATGTACAGCAGTTGCCAGCCGTGGGGACGGGAACGAATGATCATGGAGTCAGCCGCGCCGGGCGCGGTTTCACAGGCACGCGGGGGGCTCGCGCAGCCCGGCATTGTACTCCCCTGCCCGGCGCCGGGCCGTGGGGCTGCGACGCCCGGTCGCACCCATGGGCGCGACTCCGAGCAGCGTGTTCAGATCACCCCGCCGCCCAGGCTCAGGCGGACGATGCCGACCAGCACCACGATGCCGTTCAGGACCAGCCCGGTCTTGGCGCGGCCGCGCTTGCTGGGGTGGGTGAAGAGGATGCCCAGCGCAGCAATGACCGCGCCCACCGCCGCGAACGGGATCAGGAACCAGTTGCCCCAGCCCAGCAGCGGGATCAGGGCCAGGATCATCCACAGCAGCGCCACGATGCCCCACAACAGACTGATCACACCCATGCCCAGCTCCCCTCAGGTCGGTTCCTTCCCCAACATTAGCCTGTCTGGTGGCTGCCGCCTACCACCGTTGGCGACACACTCACCCGCCCCATGCCAGCATGCTGGCCATGCCCCGGGCGACGGTGTTGGCGCCGATTCAGAGTCCCCGGCCGATGATCCGAACTGTCCTACAGGGGTAAACGCCATGAACATCCGTTGGCTCGCTTTGACCGCCATGCTGCTGGCCGCTGCCGGCTGCGCCAGCACCTCCAAGGTGATGCTGGGCCGCGCACGCGCGCCGATCGACCCGGCGCAGGTGCAGATCTATTCCACTCCGCCGGCCGGTTCGCTGGAAATCGCCCAGCTGGAATCGTCCTCGGCGGTCGGTTTCGGTACCCAGGGCCAGACTGACGCGGCCGTCGCACGGCTCAAGCGCGAAGCCGCGGCGCTGGGCGCCAACGGCGTGATCCTGATGGGCGTAGGCAGCAGCGGCTCGCCGGTCGGCATGTCGGTGGGCGCCGGCAGCTACGGCTC
Organism: Stenotrophomonas sp. SPM; assembly: GCF_003105135.1. Classification (NCBI taxonomy): domain Bacteria; kingdom Pseudomonadati; phylum Pseudomonadota; class Gammaproteobacteria; order Lysobacterales; family Lysobacteraceae; genus Stenotrophomonas; species Stenotrophomonas sp. SPM. The sequence goes on from NZ_QETL01000048.1 coordinate 20,842, forward strand.
GCACGTGGGCGGCGGCGTCGGCATCGGCATCCCGACCACGCAGAAGCGCGCGGCCGGTGTCGCGATCTGGGTACCGAACCCGGACGCCCCGGCGCGGTTGCCGACGCAGACGATTACCCCGCAGCCGCAGCGCTGACGCAACCGCCGCAACGCGGGTAGCGCCGGGCCATGCCCGGCGGCTTTTCCGCTGCGCTCGCCGGGCACGGCCCGGCGCTACCGCTTACTTCTTCTGGTACTTCGGTACGAACTGCTGCTGCACCGCTTCGGCCAGCTGGTCCGGCGGCAGCAGGCCCTGGTCGAGCAGGAAGTTGTTGAACGCCAGTCGATCAAACTTCGCGCCCAGCGCCAGCTCGGTCTGCATGCGCAGTTCGAGGATGCGGGTGTAGCCGTAGAAGTAGCTGCCCGCCTGGCCCGGCATGCGCACCATGTAGCGGTCCAGTTCCTGGGTGGCCATCGCCTTGGACAGGCCGACCTGCTCCATCAGCACACGCTCGCCGTTGGCACGGTCGGTCAGGCCGAGGTTGAGCATCGGGTCGAGCATGGCGCGGGCCGCGCGCAGCAGGCGGAACTGCAGCGCGATCATCTGCCCGTCCAGCGGCTCGTACGGCACCATCTCCGCCTCGGCGTACAGCGCCCAGCCTTCCACGTTCACCGAATTGAACGCGAACATGGTGCGCGCCAGCGACACGCCACGCTCGACCATCGCAGTGAACTGCAGCTCGTGGCCTGGACGGCCTTCATGCGCACTCAGCGTCCACGCCGCCGCACCGAAGTTGAAATCATCGTACTGCGCACCCGGGCCTGCGGCCGGGTTGCCCAGTGGCAGCACGAAGGTGCCCTGCTGCCCGGTGTTGTTGACCAGCGGCGCCGGCAGGAAGTGCGGGGCCGGGCTGGCGGCGCTCTCCGCCGCCGACCCCAGGCGCATCTGCATGGCGCGCTTGGGCACGTCGACGATGCCGTGTTCGCGGATCAGCGGATCGATCGCGTCGATCACCTTGCGGTAGTGGCCTTCCAGCTGATCGTCAGCGATCTTGTCGGCCTTCAGCGCGCGGATCACCGCCACCGGGTCGCTCGGGTCGGCGACCTTCAGGCCCTTATCCTTCGCCACCAGCGGCGCCAGCTGCTGCATCGCCGAGCGGGTTTCCATGAATTCCAGCTGCGCACGCTGCATCAGCAGCTTCGGATCGATGTCGATGCCGACCTGCTTGAGCTGGAACGCATACAACGGGGCCGGCAGGCGTGCGTCGGTGCGCGCCTTCGGCAGCACTTCCTTGCGGGCCCAGGCGGCGTAGTCCTTCATCTGCGTGGCCAGGGCCTTCATTGCCTCATCGGCGCCGGCAATCTGGTACTTCTTCAGCAGCGACTCGATGCCGGTGATGTAGGTCTCGACGTTGTCCAGCGACTGCTGCACTTCGATCTGCGTGGGCTGCAGCAGCGTGTTGTCCTTCAGGCGTTCTTCGTAACGCTGGCGGGCCAGCGTGGTGAACGCGGTGCCGCCCGGCTGCAGGCCAGCATAGGCCTTGAGGCGGTCGAGCGCCTTGGCCCGGCGCTCGGCGGGCACCTGGTCGGACAGCAGCAGGTTGAGGCCGCTGAACACCGTCTGCGGCGCGTCGCTCCACGGCAGCAGGTACTTCTCGTTGAGCGTGCTGCCTTCGATGTTCTGGTCGGCGGCGTGGATCATGATCGCCAGATCCTGGCGAACGTTGGGATCCTTCTCCGTGGCCAGCTTCGCCTTCAGCTCATCGCGGGCCTTGGCGATCGCCGCGCGGTAGCGCTTGCCGTTGTCGGGGCCAAGGTCGGCCACCTTGTCGTCGTAGCCGGGCACGCCGAAGAAGCCGGTCTCTTCCGGCTGGAACGGCCCCTGCGCGTCCAGCAGGATCTGCGCCAGCGCATTGCTGCGGGCGACCCAGGCCGGGCTGGCCGGTGTGGCGGCCTTGGCAGCCGGCGCGGCCAAGGCCGGCGGTGCGGACAGCAGCGGTGCGGCAGTCAGGGCCAGGGCAACGGCGAACGCAATCGGCTTCATGGTGCACTCCAGGACAGGGTTGCCCGCACCCTACGCGCTCAGCGCGGTGGCGACAATCGGCCGGAGGTCACAACGCCGCGGTCAGCGGGCATTCGCCGCGATCACGGCAGGCCTGCAACTCGCACTCTCCCGCAGCCTCGTCGTCATCCAGCGCGGTCAGATCGAAGGTCTGCTTGTCTTCGGCCAGTACATACATCACCGGGTAATCCCAGACTTCATCGCGACGGCTGCCCTGCACGAACAACCGTCCGTGCGCATGCGGTCCTTCCAGCGCAACGGTCAGGCCGACATCGCGCTGGCCGTTGATCGCGGTCTGCATGCTGCCCAGCGGCATCGATTCGATATGCAGCGGCTCGCCGAAGGCTTCCACCAGTTCGATGCTGCAGCCCGCGCGACGCAGCGCTTCGCGCATCGGCGGGCTCTCGCGTGCCGCCTCGCTCCAGCGCAGCACGCTCCAGGTCACCACGCCACCTGCGCCGCCCAGCAACAGCACCACCGACAGCGGCATGGCCCAGCGCCAGTGGCGGCGCCACCAGCCAGGGCTGGCAGCGCGGTGGCCGGGGATCGGCGGTGGCAGATGCATCGGCGGGCTCCTTCCCGTGGGTCCGTCAGGGCTTCAGGCAGCGGTCCAGGAAGGCCTCGGCTGTGCGGTAGCGGTGCAGCGCATCGGCACCGGACAGACCGTGCTTGGCGCCGGGGTAGGTCATCAGTTCAAACGGCTGGCCACGCTTCTGCAGCGCGCTCATCAGGCTGGTCGAATTGGTGAACAGTACGTTGTCGTCGGCCATGCCGTGGATCAGCAGCAGCGGCGAGCGCAGGCCCTCGATGTGGGTGAGCACCCGCGCTTCGCGGTAGCCCGCTTCATTGCGCTTGGGGAGGTCCATGTAGCGTTCGGTGTAGTGGCTGTCGTACAGACCCCAGTCGGTGACCGGTGCGCCGGCCACGCCGCAGGCATAGCTGTCCGACGCCTTGGCCAGCAGCATCAGGGTCATGTAGCCGCCGTTGGACCAGCCCTGCACGCCGATGCGCGCCGGGTCCACCCACGGCTGCTGCTTCAGCCAGGCCACGCCACGGAGCTGGTCGGCCACTTCCACCGTGCCCTGCCTGCCGTACAGCGCGCCGCCGAAGTCACGGCCGCGGCGCGGGGTGCCGCGGTTGTCCAGCGAGAACACCACATAGCCCTGCTGGGCCAGGTACTGGTTGAACAGGTGGTCGCCACGGCCGGGCCAGCTGTCGGTGACGGTCTGGCTGGCCGGGCCGCCGTACACGTACACCGCCACCGGGTAGCGCTTGGACGGGTCGAAGCCGGCCGGCTTGATGATGCTGTAGTTCAACGGGGTCTTGCCGTCGGCGGCGGTGAGCGTGCCGAACTCGATCGGGCGCTGCGCTTCGCGGTAGCGCGCATACGGGTGCTTGGGATCGGACAGGTCGTTCTCGAGCAAGGTGGCGATCTTCTCGCCGTTGGCCCGGAACAGCTCGATCTGCGGCGGCGTGGTGCTGTTCGACCAGGTGTCCACGTAGACGCTGGCGTTGCGCGCGAAGCTGGCGGTGTGCATGCCCGGCGCCTTGGACAGGCGCTGCGGCTGGCCGCCCTGCAGCGACACGGCGTAGATCTGGCTTTCGCGCGCCGAATCGATGCCGGCACGGAAGTAGGCCTTGCCGGCCTTTTCATCGACGGCCAGCAGTTCGTCTACCGACCAGTCACCGCGGGTCAGCGCGGTGGTCTTGCCCTGGGCATCGATGCGGTACAGGTGCTGGAAGCCGGTGCGCTCGGACGACCACAGCACGCTGCCATCGTCGAGGAAACGCAGGCTGTTGTGCAGCGGCACCCAGGTCGGGCTGGTCTCGTGGGCGAGCACGCGCTGGCGGTCGGAATCGAGCGCCACTTCCACCAGGTCCAGCAGCTTCTGGTCGCGCGACTGGCGCTGGTAGGTGACGTGCTTGGCATCGCGCCAATCGACGCGGGCCAGGTAGATGTCCTGCTCCTTGCCCAGGTCGACCCAGCGCGGCTGCGCGTCGGCCGCCGGCGCCATCACGCCCAGCTGCACGCGCACGTTGGCATCGCCGGCGGCCGGGTAGCGTTGTTCGACCACGTCGGTGCGGTCGGCGTAGACCTCGTAGCGCTTCTGCACCGGCACCGGCGCTTCGTCGATACGGGCGAAGGCAATGGCCGAATCATCCGGCGCCCACCAGTAACCGGTGTGGCGGTCCATTTCCTCATCGGCGACGAACTCGGCCACGCCGTTGCCGATGGTCGCGCTGCCGTCGGCGGTCAGCTGCAGCTGCTTGCCGCTGGCGAGGTCGATCACCCACAGGTTGCGGCCGCGGATGAAGCTGACGAAGCCGCCCTTGGGCGACAGCTTGGCATCGGTGGCAAAGCCTTCGCCGTGGGTCAGCTGGCGCACGGCCGCTGCGCCCTGCTGCTTCAGGTCGTACAGGTACAGCTCGCCGCCCAGCGGGAACAGCAGGCGCTGCGCGTCCGGCGACCACTGGTAATCGACGATGCCGGTCATCGCGGCGATGCGCTGGCGCTCGCGGCGGGCCTTCTCTTCGTCGCTGAGGGTTTCGGTGCCGGGCAGCACCACCTTCGAATCGACCAGCAGGCGGGTCTGGCCGCTGCCGATGTCGTAGCTCCACAGGTCCAGCTGGTTGCGGTCGCTGTCCTTGCCGCGCAGGAAGGTGACGCGCGAGCCGTCCGGGGCCACCTTGGGCTTCATCAGGGTCGGGCCGGACAGCGGCAGCGGGCCGGTGATGGCTTCCAGGGTGAGTTTTTCAGCGTGGGCGGCAGTGGTGGTGGCGAGCATGAGGGCAAGCGAGGCGAACAGGTGGCGCATGGGACATCCCGGGCAACGTCAGCGTCCATCCTAACCAAGCCGGTGCGCGAAGGCAGCATGACCTTCTGCCCATGGCCAGGCGGGGTCAGATCCCTTTGCCGGGCAAAGGTATCTGACCCCGGCCTCTGCAACCTTCAGCGCTGGCCGAACAGGTGCTTGCGCTCGTCCTCGCTCATCGGCTTGCCAGCGTTGGGGTTCACCTGCTTGCTCAGGGCGTAGGCGCGCTGGGTGGCCGGGCGCGCGGCGATGGCGTCATGCCAGCGCTTCAGGTTCGGGAAGGCGGCGAAATCGACCGGAATCTTGTCGTAGGCGCCAACCCACGGGTAGCTGGCCATGTCGGCGATGGTGTATTCATCGCCAGCCAGGTAGGCGTGCTCGGCCAGGCGCTTGTCCATGACCCCGTGCAGGCGCCGCACTTCATTGTCGTAACGCTCGATCGCGTACGGGATCTTCTCCGGCGCGTAGACGTTGAAGTGGCCCATCTGGCCGCTCATCGGGCCCAGCCCGGCCATCTGCCAGAACAGCCATTCCAGGGTGGTGACGCGGCCGCGCGGGTCGCTGGGCAGGAACTGGCCGGTCTTTTCAGCCAGGTACAGCAGGATCGCGCCGGATTCGAACACGCTCTGCGGGGCGCCGCCATCGGCCGGGGCATGGTCGACGATGGCCGGCATCTTGTTGTTGGGCGAAATGGCCAGGAATTCCGGCTTGAACTGGTCACCCGAGCCGATGTTGACCGGGTGGATGCGGTATTCCAGGCCGGCTTCCTCCAGCAGCAGGGTGACTTTGTGGCCGTTGGGGGTGGGCCAGTAATACAGGTCGATCATGGCGTCGGCTCGGGGTTCGGAAGGAATCTGAAGTCTAGTGCGTGCGTTGGCTTGGCACCGTCATGGTGGCCCGGTAACCTCGCCTCTCCCTCGAAACGCAGCATCCCCCGCATGAGTGCAAACCGTCCGCCGCTCTCCCCGCTGTCCAACCTGATCTTCGCCTCGCGCTGGCTGCAGCTGCCGCTGTACCTGGGCCTGATCGTGGCGCAGTGCGTTTATGTGTTCCTGTTTGGCAAGGAACTGTGGCACCTGATTTCGCATTCGGCCTCGATGGGCGAGCAGCAGATCATGCTGATCGTGCTGGGCCTGATCGACGTGGTGATGATTTCCAACCTGCTGGTGATGGTGATCGTCGGCGGTTACGAGACCTTCGTGTCGCGCCTGCGCCTGGAGGGCCACCCGGACCAGCCGGAATGGCTGAGCCACGTCAACGCCAGCGTGCTGAAGGTGAAGCTGGCGATGGCGATCATCGGCATCTCCTCGATCCACCTGCTGAAGACCTTCATCGCCACCGGCGCGCTGGGCGGCATCCCGCTGTGCACCCCGGAGCAGATGAACATCGCAGCCGCCAACATCGGCGCCTCCAAGTGCTCGATGCTGACCGCCGACGGCGTGCTGTGGCAGACCATCATCCACTGCGTGTTCATCCTGTCGGCGATCGGCATCGCCTGGACCGACAAGCTGATGTCCGGCAGCCACGACAAGGCTGACAGCCACGGCAAACCCGGCGCGCACTGAGCCACATGGCCGATGGCGACCGCTTTTGTCGCCATCGGCACGGCCCATCCCCTTGTGCGCAAGGGTGGGCGGGATGCTAGATTGCACCCTCGCCGTTGCCGGCGGCGGCGTCGGGAAACGCCAGCCGCCACGCCCGGACCCCGGTCCCGGCCATGCAGATCCACGGCTTACGTAACGTCGTCTTCTAAAGGGGAGCAGGATGTCGCACGTCACAACGATTGCTGCCGCGCGCCGGTGGATGCCGGTTGCCCTGGCACTGGCACTGGCTGCCTGTTCGGGCAAGGAAGAAACACCAGCACCGGCCGCCGAAGGCGCTGCCACGCCCGCCACCACGCCTGCCGCACCGGCCGTGGCGGCCAAAGTGCAGTCGATGGGCACCGAACAGCTGCGCGATTCGGCCAGCCGTGCCCTGGCCGAGAACCGCATGTACGCGCCGGCCGGCGACAACGCCATCGAGTACTACCTCGCCCTGCGCGACAAGACGCCGGACGACGCCTCGGTGAAGAGCGCGCTGACCGACCTGCTGCCCTACACCCTGATTGCCGCCGAGCAGCATCTGGGCCGCGAGGACTTCGCTGAAGGCCAGCGCCTGGTGGCCCTGATCGAGAAGGTCGACCCGTCCGCGCCGGCCCTGCCGCGCCTGAAGGAAGGCCTGACCAAGGGCGTGCAGGTGGCCGCCAAGCGCACCGAGGACGAGACCGCCAAGGTCAAGAAGGACGCCGAGGACCGCGCCAAGCAGCTGGTTGAACAGCAGCGCCTGGCCGAGCAGCGCGCCAAGGAAGCCGACGCGGCCAAGCAGATTGCCGCCCAGCAGGATGCGGCCCGCCGCGACAGCGAGCGCCAAGACGCCGAACGCCAGGCCGCCGCGCGTCGCGAGGCCGAGCAGAAGCAGCAGCAGGCCG